>JANOZG010000704.1:0-15222 GCA_031429275.1 Planctomycetota bacterium | reverse complement strand
CTCCGTGGCTGCCGCTGCGTTGATCGACTGCGACCGCTGTCGAATTTCGTTTTTTTTCCGCAGCTCTGCGATGAGGCAGGAATCTATACGAGATGGCTGACTAGGGCCAGGTTCAGGGGTCGATTAAAACGACAGTCCCCTCGTCGAGATGGGAGAATTGAGTGAATTGGGTTGGCATGACGCCGATTGAAATTTTTCCGGCTCGTTTCAAGAGTGCACTGGGCAATTAGCTAAAATGCCCCAAGCTCTTGCGACTTAGCGGAGACTTCTTTGCCTCTGACCGCTCGCCTTTTCGCGACGGCATGGCTCGTGGGCAGCAACAGATTGGCCAACGGTTTGGCACACGTTGTGCAATGATCCGCTTTACGAGTCAGGACGCTTGCATATGCGCTCTGCGACGAGAGTAGTCGTGTCTGACGCATAATTCTGATCATTGAGGACAGCATGTTTTCTCCCGCTTCTATCCTTACGACATGGCTTCATGGCATCCTTGCGATTGCGGTACTTGCTGGCGGCGTTTATCTAACCTATTGCTGGTATGATCGTCTACCCGACACAACAATCGTAGTCCGGGTTACCGAGGACGGTTCCATCACAGAAAGTCGACGTCTCAACACGTTCGTCGATCGCGTGCGTGCCTGGCGTCCAGGCTGGGACGAAACCACGGCTATGCTGGCCGGAGCGGTGTTGTTGGTGGCATGGAGCAGCGCTGGCGGCTGGATTTACCCCAAAGTGTTTTGCCGTGCAGGAAGTTTCGATCTCGATAGTCGACCAAAAGGAGAAGTTCGCCAACTCACCATGCCGGACGGGACTCTTCTCAATTTGGAGTCAATCGGGCCCGTGGATGGGCAAAGAATCATCTTGACGCATGGCTGGGGGTGTGATCGTCAAATGTGGCTATACGCTGTCAATCAGCTTTCAGGGCGTTATCGCGTTGTAATGTGGGATTTGCCAGGTCTGGGGCTATCCACGCAACCGGCAAACCGTGATTACAGTATTGCAAAAATGGCGAATGATCTGCGAGCGGTACTCGAAGCCACCGGCGATCAGCCCGCAATTCTGGTGGGTCACAGCATCGGCGGCATGATCACGCTGACCCTGTGCAAACTATTCCCCGAGCTTCTATCGGCTCCAGTGGTAGGTATTTCAATTGTGCATTCCACCTATACGAATCCTCTCCGGACGACTCGTTTTGCCAGTTTCCTCACTGCGATACAGAAGCCCATTATAGAACCTCTGTTGTCAATCACAGTGTTTCTTTCTCCATTGGTTTGGCTAATGAACTGTCTGAGCTACCTGAATGGATCGGCCCATCGGTCAACAGCGAAGGAATCTTTTGCGGGCAATGAAACGCGGGGTCAGCTGGACTTCGCTTCTCGATATACTGTGAAAGCGTCTCCCGCTGTGATAGCGCGCGGAATGATCGGCATGTTGCATTACGATGTCACAGCAGCACTTTCTCAAATTGACATCCCCACGCAGATTATCGTCGGAGATCAGGATGTGACCACGTTACCAGAGGCTGGCAGGCACATGGATCATCTGATGCCGGAATCGAAGCTGCTGTGCCTTATCCCGGCAAAACACCTGGGATTCTTCGAACAGCATGACCGATTTGATAATGAGCTGCATCAGTTTGCATCTGATTGCTTCGCACGCGCCATGAGCGCCACCGTGCGTTAGCTGGCATCCACTCAGAGGGTTTTGCAGAGCGAGTTTCGTTGGATGTTTATGGTGCGGGCAGTTCTGGAGTCCACTGGCTCTCTGCGGTGGGTGGCCTTACCTGCGTCTTTGATTGTGTCGACTGAGCAACGGTGGAGTTCACGGTAGAAGAACCACTTTTGTACACCCGTCTTCCTTGTCTCGGAATTTTTGATAGGCTGCCGGGGCCTCGTTCAGTTTGACGCGATGGGATATTACAAACGATGGATCAATTTCACCCGATTCAATCTTCTCAAACAATGGCTTCATGTATCGCTGCATGTGTGTCTGCCCCGCCTTCATAGTCAGGCCTTTATTCATGAAGGCACCGAAAGGCAGCGTGTCCGGGAATCCCACATAGGCTCCAGGGACGGAAATGGTACCTCCCTTTCGGCAGCACATGATGGCCTGTCGCAGCACATGCGCCCGATCCGTTGTAAGCATCACTGCGGATTTCACTTTATCCAGTGCAGCACCGACGGCCCCTGTCCCGTGAGCCTCACAACCAACGGCATCAATGCATCGATCAGGTCCACGCCCCTTTGTCATTTCCTGGAGCCGTTCGTAAACGTCATGTTCTTCAAAATTGATCGTCTCAGCACGACCATGTTTCGCAGCCATCTGGAGACGCTCGGGAACACAATCGATGGCGATTACTCGACCTGCTCCGAGCATCCAGGCACTTTGAATCGCAAACTGTGCGACAGGCCCGCAACCCCAGATCGCGACGGTATCTCCGGGCTCAATGCCGCAGTTTTCGGCCGCCATGTAGCCCGTCGGAAAGATATCGGACAGGAAAAGGACTTTCTCATCGGGAAGATCCGATTCAATTTTCAGCGGGCCCACATCCGCAAAGGGAACTCTGAGATATTCTGCCTGACCGCCCGGGAAACCTCCCAGCATGTGAGAGAAGCCAAACAGTCCCGCCGGGGAATGTCCCATGGCTTTCTCTGCCATCGCCGCATTGGGATTTGAGTTATCGCAGCAGGAGTACAGTGTCTTTTCGCAAAAGAAACAACTGCCGCAGGCGATCGTGAAGGGCACAACCACCCGATCACCCGGTTTCAGATTTTGGATCTCGGATCCGACCTCAACCACAATTCCCATGGGTTCGTGGCCAAGAATGTCACCTTTTTCCATGGTGGGCATGAAACCGTTGAACAGATGAAGGTCTGAGCCACAAATCCCGCTGGCGGTGATCCTGACAATCGCATCGCGGGGATGTTCAATTGTCGGATCCGCTACATTGTCGACTCGTACATCGCCTATACCGTGCCAGCAGAGTGCTTTCATCGTATTCACCACCGTATTGTGTTAGGGGAAGTTCTCTAGTTGAATATTTTACGCGTACGGTCGCCAGCCGAATCGTGTCCCGCCGTGTGTGACCGCTGCCTGGGAATGTTGCCTGCGTGCCTGCCTCTGTTCCGCTCCGCGCGATAAGCCGTCAGTTTCGTCTTACGGCGTCCACATCTCCACGTGGGTATGTCATTCATTCTTCTTCAGTTCTGCCTTCGAGTTGATTCTTGTGCGCCCCTCGAACATTTATAGCAAACAGCCCCAGTTGCATCACAATCAGCGCATAAGCATGCTCGAACCAAGCCCAGATTATCCAACAGACGTTGCTGACAATAAAGCACCAAAACCCTAATCGACGTTTGCGTTTGTTGCGAGAAGCAACGAGCCATGCCGCCGTTAACGTGATAGCCATTGCCGGCCATTGCAAAGCACTGAGGAGATCATTCATGGGATTCCCGGGGAGGGCGCATATAGAATGCAGGCAGGGCGAATATTCACCCTGCCTGCATTGATTGTGTAAAATCAAACGCCTAGCGTTAAGTCGTCGAATGCACCCAATGCAACAGGTTGTGAATACCTATTGTCTCAGCGTGCAACTTTGGCCCGACTGGTTCCGCCGTGTCGCGTAAGGATCTGTTGAGCTTCGTCACAGCGATCCGAATTGACCGTGACAATCGATCGTCCAGCCGACACTTCACTCTCGTAATAAGTTGCATCGTCCTTCGAAAGTCCCCAGCCGGTAAGTGCTCCGACAAGACCAACCACTGCTGCCCCGCCGGCAGCATTGGACGCCAACACGCCCAAGGTGCCTGCAAACAGCGCCGGCCCGATGACTGGAACGATTCCGGCGAGGACGCCAGCACCGACGAGAGCCCCGATTCCCAATCCTGCTGCAGCTCCGGCCGCCGCGCCGCCAGTCGCAGCCTCGGCGTCATCGTCGTCATCCAACGTTGTGCTCTTTCGTTCCCGGACTTTCTTCGTATCCTGGGAATCCCGATGAATCAAGCCAATCTCACGTTCACTGAAACCTGATCGATGCAATTCTGAAATTGCTGCGTCCGCAGCTTCCCTCGAAGAGAAGACCCCTACTGTCGTCTGACATGTGGCAGTGCTCATTACTAACTCCTGTTTTTAAAGAAATCTTTCGCATGCTGAGGAACCCATTCCTCACTTTCGTCATTCGATGACCGTCGCAAATAGCGAGCCGAGATGCCGCCGATTCCTGAGCTGACGTCAGAATACCCAAACTGGTTTCCATCACGTCGGTGTCCGATCTCGCCGTCCAATTTTTGTACGGCTGCTTTTGCCACCACTTTTGAAACAATCTCGCTTAATTCTTTAGAGTACGAGCCAAGAGCCAGCCCATGCCAAATGCAATGCAGACTGCGGAAATCGGATTCCGACGGATCAGTTTGGCAAGATCATCGGTCGCGCCGCTAAACCCGGCTTCGTTCAGATACTCGCCGCCGTCTCTCACCGTGTTAGAAATCGCGTCGGATGCTGTTTCCCATAGTTCCTCGGCCTTCTTGCCAACATCACTCGCCACTCCACCTGCAGCAGACGCAGCCTGGCCCGCCATCGATGCAACTGAGGATCCGGCTTCACCCATCTTTTCGCCGACAGCAGACGCGGCCGCTTTGGCTTTGTCGGCAGTCTGCGACCGGTCCTGCCGTTTGGTACTTGAATTCTGGTCGGGCACTGACATAAGAATCTCTCCCCTTGTGAACTTCTATTTGAAACCATGGAATGAACATACCAATAGGTCCACGACATGTAGACCCGCTTGGAAAACGAGTTGACTGGTTGACTCTGAATGGGATCTACGTTGGATTTCCCTGACTGTCGCTCTGCAATTCCTTCGGCCCTAACGGCTTTCCGCCGATTCAAGGGCCTCAACGTTAATCACGGATTCGGCGAGCTCAGTGAGCTTTTTGTCCGCAGTTCCTTCCTCGTCCAGGGTCTCCTGCAGCAGGTCGGCCGCATCGTCGAAGCCCAGCAGTCTGGCAAACGTCCGAACGCACCCATACCCGGCCATCTCATAGTGCTCAACTCGTTGGGCTGCGGAAATGAGAGCTGCGTCCTTGACGGAAGGATCAGCGTCCTCCGCCATCACTTCTTTACCTTCTTCCAGCAACCCTTCCATTGCTTTGCATTTCTTACCCTTCGGACCAATCTCCAGCTCGACGAAAATGGTCTCAAGTCGCTCGATCTGCTGCTCCGTTTCCGCGAGATGATCCGTGAACGCTTTCGCCAGCGCCGGGGAGGAAGCCGCTTTTGCCATCTTCGGCAACGCCTTTAAAAGCTGATGCTCAGCGTTATAAAGATCCTTCAACTCGCTCACGTAAAGGTCTTTCAATGATTTGAGGGCCATCATTATTCTCCGTTTTCGTTGGTGTAAAAGAAAAAGCGTTGCGAATGCACGTGAGCTTCAAAGACCCAAATGCATGCGAATCCGCCAGATGTGCGAAGCGAATCTGGTGCCGACAGAAGAAAATCATTAAGAGCCTGAAAAAATCGGGTCCCTCATTTGCATCTCGACCAGCAATGGTCCGCCTGGCCTCAAAACACGGGAGTGACAACCGCAACGACTGACTGCTGAACGATCAGATCGATCTGTCAAAGCGCAACTCATTGGCGGCGGGCGGTGATCAGTGTTCAATCACCTGGTCGAGATCCTGAACACGTTTGATTTTCAGCGTAAGAGGCCCAGCGGTATGAATGTTGTTCCGTCCGGTGTCTGGAGTCTGATCCGTCAGACTTTTAGGGAATGGAGCGAGGACAACGTTCCGCAGCTGGGTGCAGCTTTGGCCTTCTACACTGCTCTGTCCATCGCTCCGCTATTAGTGATCACCTTGGGGATCGTCTCATTCTTTTTTGGCAACGAGGCCGCGGGCGGCCAAATCACCCAACAACTCGGAGCGCTCGTGGGCGAAGAGGGGGGCAACGCGATCGAGGACATGATCACCAGCGCCAACAAACCCAAACAGGGTGCCGTGGCAACCATGCTCAGTGTCGTCACACTCCTGTTCGGTGCCTCAGGCGTGTTCGGGCAACTACAAACTGCACTGAACGCCATCTGGGAAGTCAAACCGAAATCCGATCGCGGGATCTGGGGCTTTGTCCGCGACAGGTTCTTGTCTTTCACGATGGTTATGGGGATGGCGTTTCTCCTATTGGTCTCATTAGTCATTACGGCGTCGATCGCATCACTCGGGTCTTTTTTAGGGAACCCGCCAGATTCGCTGAAGTGGATTGCTCAGGCTGTCAATTTGATGGTGTCATTCTGTGTCATCACACTGCTGTTCGCGATGATGTTTAAGTTGTTGCCGGATGTTAAAATGGCTTGGAGAGACGTGTGGCTCGGAGCGATTTTAACCGCCGCGCTTTTCACGATCGGAAAATTCGCGATCGGTCTGTATCTTGGCCGGAGCAGCATGGCGTCGTCCTATGGCGTGGCCGGTTCGTTTGTCGTTCTTTTGGTGTGGGTGTATTACTCAGCACAGATTCTATTCTTCGGTGCCGAGCTCACACAGGTTTACGCCAACCAGTTCGGATCCAGGATCGTTCCGGATGAAAACGCCGAGCCGCTGAACGAGGCAGATCGCGGTGAGCAGGGGCGGCGTTTTGCCGCGGAAAATCATGGTTGAAGCCGTGTCGCACCGATGTTCTTTTTAATGCGGGTATGAGAGCTGCGCGGAGGCGTGCCGATTCAGTGTGTGCATCGGCCAGGTTGTTCTGCACATTGAAACAGTGTCCATCGGCGGCGACTGCCCGACGAAATGCGCAGTTGGCGCGTTGATTCTGAGAGTACGATGCAATCCCCAAATGTTCACGCCTCAGCAGACGCAACCATGCGTCAGCATCGTCATTAGCCGCGTTGTCTAGTCGTAGTTGACCACTTAGGGTCCCAAGTTGTCCATGCGAATTGCGTCCATTAACCTTCGTTGGAGGCACTTCATCTCGTCGTTTCTTCGTCTGCGAGGAGCTGCTTCTGGACCGTGAGAGCATTGACTGTGGCTGCTCCCAACGCAGTGTTGTCGAAAATGCACCAAGCCGTTCGAACTTCGGCGTGTGCGCGTAGCTTTTTGACGAGTAAATCAATGTAGTCGTCTGTGTAGGAACTGTAGTACATCCGTGGAAAACCATGCAGGCGGTAGTACACCAAGTCGCTTACGCCGCTGCCATCGTCCAATAGAGGAACCATGACCGGATCGGCCATGACGCGTCCTAACTGAAAAGTTTTCAGAAGCCGCGACGCATCGACTGTGAACCAAGTCTCATGCCGTGGCTCGCAGACAACATTTCCATTGAACTGCGAGCGTAACCCTTCGAAGAAACGAATGGCAATCTCCCTGTCAAACGCAAAACTCGGAGGTAGCTGCAGCAGGAGGACCCCGAGTTTATTTTCGAGGCCCTCAATTTCAGACAGGAAACTGATCAAGAGCTCCGAAGTTTCCACGAGGCGCCGCCTGTGGGTGATTTCTCTTGGCGCTTTCACGGCGAACATAAAATCCGACGCCACGGTTGCCGCCCAGCGCGCGTAAGTAGCTTTGCGGTGAGATCGGTAGAATGAGGAATTGATCTCGACGGCTCGAAAACACTCCGCGTATCGAGCGAGGTGGCTGTCGCCAAGCGGGAACAGGTTGGCATGTTCTTTGCGCACATTCCATCCGGCACAGCCGATTCGATAATCAGTCACTTTCTTGCGGTCCCGGAAACTCATTCAGGAAGTAGTCAACGTCGCATTCGATTTCATGAGCTCTCTGAATCAACGCTCGCTGATCGAGCGCTCTGGATGTTTTCCCGCCACCTGAACACCGACTTGGTTCATACCACTTCGGCTTCAATGACAGACGAATTGGGATGCCTGCATACCGCTAAAAATGTACCAGTATCGTTCCGTGCCTGATTCGATCAGATCGAACACCGGCGCGACGAGGCGAAGGCCGAACACGAAGATCCGGAAAGAGTCCCGGTAGCTGTCCATGCACCTTATTGGCACGGGAAGCGTTCCGCAATGGGTTTCTCGCCGTCAATCAACGGTTGATTTTGAAAAGGAAGCATGGCACGCATTGTGCTTAATGGGTCGTAAGCAGCATAGAGTCGATCTGTGAAATTGTTTTTCACAGTCCGAATCGGGTCAGGCCGCAACTCACGTCACTCACATTCAAAGGATCAGGAAAATGGCTGTTGACAAGCGAAAGAACACGAAGAACGCTAAAGAACTTCGGAATGAGGATCCACTTTCCGGCGAAGCTGGAGCACATCCCGTAGGAGCAGGAGTGGGGGCTGCATTGGGTGGTGCAGCAACTGGAGCAGCGGTCGGTGCGGTAGCAGGGCCAGTTGGTGCTGCCGTCGGTACAGTGCTCGGAGGCATCGTTGGGGGTCTGGCCGGCAAAGGTGTCGCCGAGAATATCGATCCTACTTTAGAGGTCGATTATTGGCGAAACGAATACCAGGGTCGGCCATACTACTCTAAAGACTACAGCTTCAATGACTACGAACCTGCCTATCGCGCCGGTATTGAATCCTACGGTTCCGGTTCCTCGTCATCCTGGAACGAAACCGAATCCCAAGCCCGCGCCCGCTGGGAGAAGACAAATCGCGACTCTCGGTTGACATGGGCGCAGGCAAGTTTGGCAGCAAAAGACGCATACAACCGAGCGCAACTTCGAGCAAATAAACCTCGCTGATTTGCTTTCACACGCGGTGAATGGATTTGACACTTTTGCAAACTGGCGTGTGCCAATTCGTTGGCGCACGCTGCTTGTGTTCGCAGATGCTGTTGGTCCGAATTTCGGCGTCCACTTCAGACTTAGGAATCGTTCAACCGTTTTGTTGAGCCGACGACGGCGCATGAGAGATAAAATTTCAGTATCACTCACGCAGTGATTGAGAGTCTGCAATGTGGCATGCGATGTGCATCACCCATCGTTGTGTTCCCGAAAAAGTTCTAACTGTCTAACAAGGATCAATGCAATGACGGACGTTTCAAAGAATGTAAAAAAGGCAATCGACAAAACCGCATCAGCCGCAAAGAGTGCGACTGAAAAGACCGCCAACGCTGCGGGGAAAGCCGCGAAAAAAACTGGCGAAGCGCTTAAGAATGCGGGGCAGAAGCTAAAAGACTCTGGCAAATAATTGATGGCGCAGTGATGAAGGCCTGTGTTGCTCATAGGAAGAACGCTGTTCAATTTCGACTATCACTGTAGCCACGCTCGGCAGAGCGTGGCTACATCATTTCCTTACGACGACGGCGTTCATTTGGGATGGGCACGAGAAAGTTGACGGTTTGCCAGGAAGCAAATCGGACCGTGTTCATCCGGCAATTCGATCTTCGGTGGTTTCCAGTTTTTGCAAGACTGAATTCAACTGTGGCTTGCGCTCAAGCTCTTGAACTCCGCCGACTTCCGTCGTAGCGATGTGGATATGATTCGTGATCGCATCGATCAATTGAAGCACGTCACGATGGGCGAGGTGATTGCTCTCAATGTGCACACCCGTGATCGTTGGCTTCGTATTTCTTGTCAAGGATAACCGACCAACATCAAGTCGTTGTCACACTAAAGAAATCGCCACCGACCGCGGAACTTTCATGGCTTCCAGAAGGGCGTCGATGCGGATTGGTTTTGAAAACCACCCATCCACTGACAGCGATGAACTAAACTCGTCACGAGTCGAACCGCTGACGCCGAAGACTCGGAGATTTTGCAGCCTGATGTCTTCGCGGATAAGCTTCATGAGGGACGGGCCGTCCAGTTCCGGCATCTGCATATCGAGTAGTACCAAGTCCGGGATAGTGTGTTCATGCAAGAAATCGAACGCTTCACGCCCATTGCCAGCCGTCGTCACCCGGACTCCGGAAAGTCGCAAACAATCGGCGAGCAACTCACGTTCGATTGCCTGGTCTTCTACTATTAGCACCTGCATAGAATTCACCGGTAACCGCTGATCAGGAGTCGTCTGTTCCAGTTTGCTGAGGTCCATTAGAACCGCCGCCAGCTGCCTGTCAGAGTCAGTGGCGCGGCCGAGTTCAAGTTGGCGCTGCAGCAAATGCAGTTTCAATGTGAGCTCATTCAGCTTGTTCTTCAATTCGTGTTGCAGCGTCCGCTCGCTGGGCGACACTGCTGCAAGATTCTGCTCGGATGCTGATCTCGGGGCGAACAGTTCGTCACGCATGATCTGCACGTTGATTGGGGCTTCAATTCCCAACTTCGTGACTGAACCTTGAGACCGCAACACTTCGACCGAAATTCCCAATCCGGGGAAGATAATTTTCTGGCCGGGCCGTCGAGTAAGAACAAGCATGACACACGCCTCCATGAATTCTTCTATCAGCCACCGACGATGACTCCCGTCATGCGGAATTCGATGGACGATGCTTTCCAAGTCAGCATCATGCCGCCTCTATGCAAATTCTCAGCCGAATCCATTCAGCCTCATGGCAAACTTTAACTGCCAGCAGATCGCCTGCAAGACAAAATTCGTGAATCTCAATTGCGTCCAGAGAAATCGTCGACTCTTCTGCAGGCCCCGGATTAAAACTGACGTCGGCATGAACGATTCATTTTCCAGCCGACATTCCAGCAGCGAATCGAGTGCGTGCAGCACTCGCGGGTGCTTTGGGCCCAACTTCCGCAGGGGTTTGATGCAGCATTAGCAATAATCGAGACTCCAACAACGTGCACGTTTCCTGCAGCGACATCGTCACGAAACTTGCTCCGGCCTCCTGGAGTCGTTCCCGGTCAATCCGGCTGTTGCGTTGTCGGCCCCAACGTCCCACAATGATCTGGATTTCAGGAGAAGCAGTTCGCAGCCGCTTACACAAGTAACGTGCGTGTGCCAGTGCGCCTGGGGGAATCGACGCAATGCATAGGAAAGCAGGAGGATCCTCGGCAATTCGAGCTGCCAATTCCGACGTCAGCGTCTCTACGGCAGTCAGTTCCAGGATCCAACGGGACGGATCAAGGAGTTGACGAAGCATTTCGAGGCCTACACAGTCCATATCGTCCGCGGCGGGACAGCCGAGAATCCTGACTGGGTGTATTGCCGCAGGTGAAACACTGCGGCTATCGCCCGGCTTTGGTTCGTTCTCATCCCGTTGGGCGGCCGCAGTCTGGCGGAATTCATGTGTCGCTCGCAAAGACTCCCGCATGCGCTTCAGAACCTGGTGTCGGTCGTCTTCAGTCAGATATTCGCGCAGAACGTCACGCTTTGTGTAGTTGAGAGCGGGCATCAGCATTTCGTCAAACACGTCATCGGCGGAAGAATCCTTCATGCGCTGCACAACGAGTCTTGTTGCTTCCTGCTCATCTCCCTGCATCAAACGCATATAGATACTCACGTTTTCTCGGAACGCAGGTTTGTCGCTCAATAGCAGATTCAGGAAGCTCAACTGCGGGATATTCTTTCCGAGAACCACAAGGCAGACGGCAAACGGGGTCGACAGCACCAGACCGATTGGGCCCCAGAGTAACAGCCAGAATGCCGCCGAAATCAACAGAGCCGTGGGTGAGACACCTGTACTACGGCCAAACATCAAAGGTTCGATCACGTTATTGCTGACCAGCTCAAGGATTGCGATGAATGCGAACACCGCAATCGGTTGCCCCCAACCGGTGGAGATGGCAAAACTCATGGTCATCGGGAATATCGCGCCTATCCAAGGCCCGATGTACGGTATAAATCGCATCCCCGCCGCAATAAAGCCCCACAATAGGGCGTAGGGCACTCCGCAGAAATACAAGCCAATCGTCAACATGATGCCGTAGCTCCCATTGACGATCGCGACCATCACCAGGTAACGGCTGATACGATCTGTGACATCTTCCAGGGCTTTGCTTGTAAGAGCCAGCCTTGCCTTGCCTGCCAACATCACAATACGGTCCCGCAGGTCATCTCGCTCAAGAAGAAAGACGATGAGCAGCACCAGAGTAAACGCGACTGTGGCGAGGACTTCAAACACAGACCCAAGATAGCCGGTGATTCCAAGCCACGGCGTGGATTCAGTGCGAACGATGATCGATTCAGCAGAGGCTTCTGAATGCTCATTTCCGGCCGTGGAATCTGTGTTTTCCAAACCCATTGCGCCGGCAGGAAGTTGTGACGCCTCACTGATCTCCGTAACCATCCTCCCGAATCGCTTTGCAAATGGCGCGGTAGCCAGCTCCCTCAGCGTCTTGACCCGCTCCTTTATATTCGCCGTGTTTCGCGGCAGCTCCGCCATCATGCCCGTCACTTGTCGGGTCACGATCCAGCCAAGTGACAGCAGGATTGTCGCGGAGACAGACGCGGCAATGATCACTGAAAAAAGTCGGCTGATGCGTCGACGTTCGAGAAACCGTACGATGGGATTCAACAGAAATGTTAAAAGGATTGCCACCGCGATGGGAAGGAGGACCGGACGTCCCGCGTACAAGCCGAGAACGAGGACTGTGGCCACGACTGAACCGGAAAGCGGGGTTAGAGCACATTGCGATTGCGGAATTGGCTGAACTTTGGCCATGATCATTCGTCCTCCCTGGAATTGGTTGAATTCTGTTCGTTGATCCCTCATACCGCTTGGCGGATCCGATCGGTCATGCTGTCCGGATAATGACTGTCCAGCTCAGGTGAATTCCAAAACTGCAGTGGTTGTTTTCATCATCTCTCCGATGACTTCGGACTTTCCGGATCTCACAAGAGCCCCTGCGCGGAGATTATCAGGGACTTCACCGCGTCGGCTTAATGAGTGAGTAGGGCCGTCGGCGCGAAGAATTCGCTATGGCAAATCCAATGCTCAAACATTTTCGGAATTTGATGCCGCGGCATGAATGAAAAGGAATCAGACTTCCGGCGGCTTGGTGGAATTCGATGTACCATTGGTCGATCTGAGGCCAAGCCGCGAGTTCAACAACCATGCCTTCCCCGCGGCAGCTGAATGTCCGGTCGTAGCTCCATCATGTACAATAACCTCTGAAAAACTCGACGGAACTTCGCCGAAGGCATCCTACTGAAATCCGCGACTGCACTGTTCCTCACAAAAGATGGTTCATCGAGTTGACGCACTCCGTTAAACTACTCACCTCGGACAATCTGCGTCAGTTTTTCCAGCGGCACCAACACGTCGTTGAATATTGCGCGGCCTTTGGTCAGCCACGCAGCGGAAAACGCCCAGACCGCCAGCCACTCCATCCAGAATACAAAACCAAGAGCGTTGAGCTTCACTTTCACGTGAGCCGAAACGAGAAAGAAAAAGGTTCCGATTGCGGCCATACAAGCCAGAATCGTGAGCCCACTCACAATGTACACGAAATTACGCGCTTTCCGATCCAGATTCGATGTGGCGGGCTCGAACTCGGATTCAGGCATTGATGCAGCTCGTTGAGGAAAATGAACAAGCGAATAAACGGCAAGCGTCAAAAAGAAGGTGCCCCCGGAAACAGTGTGGAGATACCCCAGAATGGTGCGTTGATGCAGTGGATCGCTGTGAGCGTCCAGCGGACACACAGCAATGCCTATTGCTGACATGCAGCTGAGATTTCCAGTCCAGCTCTCAATTTGGCTCGTTCCCCGATAGCAGTACAGAAAGATTCCGATCGCGCACATCACACCGACGAAAATGTCACGCATTGGTGTGTGGTAATAGCTGCTCATGTTCTCCTGAATTCCGATCCCAAGACAGGCCCAGCCAACGGGACCGAGAAGTATCGGCAGCGAAAAGCCGACGTATCCGATGGCGCGTCGGATTTTAAGGTACGAAAGTACTAGCGATTCTGGTGAGTGTGTCGATGCAAAAAGGCTTTTCATCAATTGTCGCCTGGCAGGTTAACACGGAAAAAAGAGCCGCGCGGCTGTCATGGATACGCTGTCGCTGCCCACGAGTCCGCTGATCAAGCAACAGCGATGCCATTCTCATAATTGTCTGAATTACTGCTTTTGCTCGGACTGCCCCTGCTCCTGCCCATGAATTTTTTATTCCGGCAGAATTTCGCTCAAACTGGTTGATGACGCACCAACGAATCAAGGTGGAACGTACCCACGATATGTGGAAACTTGCCGTCCCTGATTGGAATTCAAACAGGCCACAACTTCGCAGGGAATTAAGAATCCGCGACGCAGAATCGCACTCTCCTCTCGGCAACTGTGAATCGAATTCACAACAACAGCGAGTATAGACAAAGAATCGATTCCGAATGGCACGCTTCATGCATAACGACGAATCATCTGAAAGTAACTGCAAACGATAGCCTGAACCTCCTGAGACAAATCTTAAATTGGGCACAAGCTGCACCAAACTTACTGTCCGTCAGGTGAGATTCAATATCGACCGGTTGCTCTGATGGCATGCAACAGCGTGCGATGATTTGTAAGAGTTCAGCGTGTGCGTCAAACAAAAATCCGAAGGGCTCTTTTGAGACCCCTTACTGACCAGCACAGACGCTCAACGTCAAATACATCGCACGCTTTTGCATGCGCCCGTGAAGGTGCCTACCTGGACCGCTGCTCCGTCCATGACACAATGTGTACCGACTCGCACATTTTTCCAAAACCCAGTTCTTTCGGAGAAATGGATAGCTAGTGCGTGTCCATAGAGTGCGGTCGCGAGCGACTTGTTTGGCGCAGTAGCACCCTGCGGGTGTTGAAGAATCAGGCGTACCTCTGGCAAGGGTCGGCTGTGAATTGTTACTTTGGAGGAATGTTTGCCGGTAGCCAAACCGTGTTCCTGCGAATCTGCACGGGGGACGTCTTGCGCGTCGCGACCGCTTCGTGCTTCCAGAGGCCGCGTGGCCCTGGGCTATCCTGCGTCGGTCTGATTGACCGGCTTGACTTCGAAAGGTCGCCGCGGCGCGCTGATCGACCGGGTGGAGCTAAAAAACGGTGACACACGCATTGGCCGGGCCGTGATATGACAGCCAGATCGAAAAGTTGCGGCATCGGCGGCGAATGCAGGACCCGCAACCTGAGGATTCGAACAATGTCCATGTTGACCGACGCGACGGAACGCACGGCCTGACTCCCGTAAGTGGCATGGTCGGCGATCAACGTTCATCCTCATTTGGATACCGGTGCTGTTCGTCGTACAGTCTGCCAACAATCCGTTCACCGTTAGCAAGCCGAAGACGGCCCAAAGAGATAGGGCAAAGATGTCAGAAACCGAAGTTGTGCCACCTCTCAGCGAAAACTAAGGCTCATTGGAAGGCCGCCGGTGAAGACGCACTGTCATGGGAAAACCAAATTGATGCT
>JANOZG010000703.1:0-2021 GCA_031429275.1 Planctomycetota bacterium | reverse complement strand
CTCTTTCAGCAATGACTCCACGGAAACACCCAGCCGCTGTAATGCTGCTGCTGCAAGGGATTCCTGTTGCAACAACGCGAACATGAGGAAATCACACCATGTTTGGGACGCAGCGACGCCGGTTGACATTCGTCGACAGGATCTGACTGTACGTCGGGCTGCGGGTGTGAGTGATGCTGTCATGATGATTCTTTTGGGGGTGATCTGATACCGAGGTCCAGCATTCGTTTGCGATTACTCCCTACTTTTGGGCCGTTTTTACTGGCGTCGCTTGACCACGGGCGATCGGCAGAACTCCAGCCATCAAACCCTGAATGACTTTTGTCATATGCGGGATGTTTAGCTTAGAAACCTCATCGCTCGGTTGATGATAGTCACTATGTAACGATCCCGCAGAAAAGCTATGTGCAATCACACCTTGCGACAGAAACGATGCGTTGTCGCTGCGTGCGTAAAGCATTTCACTGAATTGTTCATGATGAAAAATTGTCACGCCTGCCCGTTTGGCGCCGGTCGCCATCAGTGGGCCAAGATTGGAATGAGGCCACCCTGTTCCCCAGGCCTTGCCGTCGGCGTTTTCTTCGGGACGGCCGAGCATCTCCAGATTGACATCGCAGATCAGGTCCTCAAGCTTCCAAAGAGGATTTTCAGCAAAGTATTTTGAACCCAGCAGCCCTTTTTCTTCACCCCAGAACGTGATGAAGATGACAGATCGCTCCGGCCGCGTCTTCAATGCCGCAAACGCATCGGCCAGAGTCAACACGCCCGTGACGCCAGACGCATTGTCGTCCGCACCATTGTTCACTTTATCTTCGCCACGTGGTGCCGGGCCAATATGATCCAGATGCGCGGAGATCATGACGGCTTTGTTAGCTTGATTCGGATCACTCCCACGCAGGACTCCCACGACGTTGTGAACAGGAGATCCTGCCTTGACGTTCGGCGGAATCTCCAACTGAATGTCTCCGCTCAACTCTTGACTCTTCGCCACCAGCACGATTGCGCACTGCGGTTCAAACTGCGCGGGGATGGAAATTGGCTGCTGCTGGAATGATTCCACAACATCAAACAGCGGACTATCATCGGCTACTCGCAGCAGCACGACCTTTGCTCCCTGGCGAACTAACGGAGCGGTGGCGCGCAGATACTTCACCAGAGCTGCGAGTGGATTGTCACGAGTCTGTGGCGCAAGCGACTGCTCATCCATGATGAAGATTTCTGATTTGTTGCCATCCGGATCAGGCGTTTCTGTGACTTCGCGAATTGCTCCCTGGACGTCCAGCACTTCTTTGAGTCCAGTGAATACTGTCAGTTGGATTTCTCTTTTCGCAGCAGTTGAAGCGATCGCTTTTGTCGCTGGAGCCGAAGTGCGAAACAGTTCAACCGTTTGAAAGAATCCACCTTCCGTGCCAAGCCCTTCAAGTCCTGCCTTGCGAAATCGATTGGCGACATATTCTGCCGCAATGACAAATTCTTTTGACGGCGTATCGCGTCCGTTCATGTCGTCTGAAGCCAGAAACGACACCGTTTCCAGAACCTGCGTTTGTTGAATCGAATCGATGACGGATTGTTCGTCATCCGTCAACATTGAAGCAGTAAATTCTTCCGCGATGACGTTCGCTGATATGACTGCGTATGCGGCAAAGAGACAAGTGTAAACGGCGCGATGCTTCATAGGTGTTGCCACAGCCAGCCCGGCGATGAGCCATTCTGGGAGTTTTCCGATCAGATTTTTGGAAGTGCGATGAATCCGGAACAGTGAACTGCGGATCGTCCCGAGACCTGAATTATTGACCGGCGGGGTTGGATTGGCAACTCGCGGAGATTCTGTAATGACGTCTGCGAAAGTGATCACGGAATAGACATCATCTGATCGCAGATGCCACACCTCAATTTCGACCGCTCGCAGGGTTCTGAATTCAATCGGGTTCAGTTACGGGTTTGCAGCGTAGCTTTGATCAATTTTCCAAGGATTTCAGACGTTTCAGCAAATCTACGAAAATGTTTGTAACAGATTTCTG
>JANOZG010000702.1:0-8490 GCA_031429275.1 Planctomycetota bacterium | reverse complement strand
CGATGAAGTGCACTTGGCAACGATTGATAATCTGGCCGCCGAATATCCCATCGTCGGTCCGCCTTGCAGTAACTTGCCGTCGCAGCGTCCGATCGATTTCAGGTGCTTGACGAATCACTGTGGCAACCGCATGCTGTCAGTGTCGGGCGAATCGGATTGCGTATGATTGAACGGAAGGAGTTCTCTGATCCGGATACTCTGGAGCCCGTGTATATCCGAGTCAGCTACGCAGAGGAAAAGCGAGTCAAAATGCAGGATGGCCTTCTCGGGTCATCCTGACAAGAATTCGGTTCTGGACGGCCTGAGAAGGCGTTTTTTACGATGAATGCCATCCCACGATTTAAGTCATTCTAACGTGAAGTCGAGACGTCAACATGACCACTTCGGAAGAACTCACCAGGCTTGTTGAACGAAGTCAGAAACTGATGTCGCATGCATGGATGATACGTACGTTCGTCAAGCATTCGGACGAAGTCGATGACTTCCCGGAGCTGAATGAAATGGCGCGGACGATTTTTGATGTCTTCCGGGCGGTTGAGACACAGGTTCAGGATCCTGCCGGCTATTTCAAGACGGTCCGCAAGAAACTCGGTAAACTTAAATCCGCAGCGGAACAGTTTGAGAAAGATGCGTGGCACGCTTCGACTCATACAAATTTTCAGCAGGCTGCGATTGCCGCCAAATTCCTTGGCGAACAACTGTCGGAACTTCTGGAACAGGCAGAAAACCTGTTGCCACGACCACTCGCGCCGCCAAAAATCACTTTGCCACGTTCGATCGTTAAACCGTCGGATGAGAGCCAGCAATGAATCAAATGAAACCAAAACCCGCCGCCGCGCCGCGATATACACCGCAGGGCTACGGAGTTCAAAACGCACCCGGCTGGATCAGCGTCTCACGTGGTGCGGCACTTGGCATCGCGATCATCACGTCATTCAATTTACTGGAAGTGTTCGCCTATAACACAAGCGCCGTGAACAACTGGCTGTGTAATTTTCGGATGGTCACTCAGCCGCTGAGCATTGCCATTCTCGCGATGATGGCGACAGCCTTGTTGATGTATTCGATGAAGCCAGCATTGCCCGGCACAGTGTGGATGGCCACGATCGCGCTTGTTACGATTGTTGCACTTTTCACCGCCTGGGATCTGTGGGAGGTCACTCAGCGTGTGCCCGCAGACTTGCGACAGACGGCGATGAGTCGACCGCTGGGAATTCTGATGTTACTCGCCGTCGCGGGTATGGGCATTCTTGTTGGTGATTCTCCAGTGGCCTATGGAAAGTCATCGATACTCACGATTGCAGTGAGCAGTCTTCTTACAGTGCTGGGTTTTGTTGTCGTCACGCTGCAGTCTGGTTCGATGGGCGACCCGATTCCTGCGGATGCTGTTCCGGTCATTCTGGTTTTAGGCTGCACGGTCGACAGTGACGGTGCGCCCTCGGAGGCGTTGGCGGATCGCGTGGCGACAGGAAGTAAACTGCAAGTCGATGGGCATGGAAAGTTGCTCGTTCTTTCCGGTGGACCGGGGGAGGGCACCGTGACGGAATCTCAGGCGATGCAGAAACTCGCAATCGCAGGCGGTGTCCCGGAATCTGCATTGCAACTGGACCCCGCAGGGATCAGCGTCACGAATTCACTTCAATTTGTTATCACCTTGCAGGAACTCAAGGACGACCGCCGTGTGATTGTTGTGAGCCATTGGTACCAGCTCGCGCGAATCCGAATGCTGGGCCGCCATGCGGGCCTGCAGGTCATCGCCGTCCCTGCAGCACAGGAACATGCTTTGTTTAATCAAAACCGGCTGTACGCGCAGGAAGCGGTGGCATTTCTGAAAACATGCTGCGAACCTGTCAGAAAGTTGGTTCAGCGACAATAAAGCGACTTTGAAGAGAGTGCATCCTGCATCCAAATACTCCCAAGAATACCTGGATCGACAAAACATAGTCCTGTAGAATCTGTGCTGTCGAACACTCCATCAGGAAATGCACATGTCACATCTCTCCACTCAGCCTCGCGGAAAACTGACGTACGATCATTACGTGTTATTTCCTGACGACGGGAACCAGCACGAAATCATCAACGGGAGGCACTACATGAACGCAGCACCGAATCCTCGGCATCAAACAGTGTCGCGGTTGATTCAGTTTCAACTGATGGAACAAATCGAAATTCCGGAACACGGTCAGGTGTTTGATGCTCCGATTGATGTTCAGTTTGACGACTTCAACGTCGTTCAACCGGACATTGTCGTTGTGATGAAACGCAATCTAATCGTGACGCCCACGAAGATCAAAGGTGTTCCAGAACTCGTCGTCGAAATCCTGTCGCCATCGACTCGGGAACGTGACCAGCAGCTGAAGAAAGATCTTTACGAGCAGAATCGAGTTCCAGAGTTCTGGATTGTCGATACTGACGAGCAGTCCATCCTTTGCTACAAGCTTTCCAGCGACGGAAGCTACACCCAGCCCACAAAGCACTCCGACGAAATCTCCGTCAAACTGGGCGATGTCACAGCAAGAATCGATCTCAGCAAAGTGTGGTAGACATTTTGGGTATCGGTATCTACCTAAATAGCGCGACGGATTGCCGAATAGAGGCAGTGATTCAGTTGAGTGATCGTTATGCCTTGGGATCCACTGGTTTTCGGTCCACGTCATTTCGCGAGATGAATTAAAGGGCTTTGTTGGTAGGTATTCAGCTTCGGTTTCCCCCGTATTTGCATTCGTATTATTGCACGTGATTTTGTTCCGGCCCTCACGCAAACCAATTGCCTACGGGGAGATGATCTGGACGCCAGAAAGTGGTTCGGCGTATAAGTGGCGTTGCCGCTGTCAATTACCCGACATTTTTGGAATCCATCTCTGATGTTGAGGCCTCCAACTACGCCCTATATTTCGGCGATTATTGACGGTGCAAATAAAAAGTTGCCAGCCGTTCAATCTGTAGTTTGTGAAACGGGCCACCCACCCGGTTTTTTTATTCACTCGAAACCTCGCCGAACGCGAAATGCGTCGTGTCAACACGGAGGCTGACTATGCTTAGGAATCTAGGCCAATTAATTGCAAGTTGCGTCTTGCTTAATGTTGTTCTCAGTGGGGGAATGTCCTTCGCCAAAGATGGCGATGGCTTGCTTCATCCTGGAACCGTCGTTGCACGAGTTGGTCAAATCGAATTGACTGCAGGCAAGATACTCGTGCAGCAGGGCGATGATCTACAGGCTTGGTGGCGCGGCGGCGGCGAAAACCTGGAATCTCAACTCATTGTGAGGGAGCGAGTGATGACACATCTGGACGAAGCCGTTCGCGCGGAGTTGCTCCGGAAAGCGATGGTGGAGATGCAGGAGCGTGGCGGAAAAACAAAAGCAGCCGCAAGCCAATCAACATTTGAGTTGATGGTGCCAATTTTACAGCAGGAGTTGAAAATAAAATACCGTATTGAAAAATGGGCGAACGACACACCCGAAGCAAACACGTATGTCGCAGATTGGCTTTCGACCCGAGTCAGCGCAAAAATCATGGCTGGGCTAATCGCCAGGAAATGGTATCGACAACCCGAAAGAAATGCAGAGGCCTTCGCTTATTGGGAATCGCACAAAGAGCAATTCACTGTTGTAGACAGCGTTTCGTGGAGACAAATTACATTGTCCAAGGAGGACCCAAAGATTGAAGAGTTTAACAAACTGTTCAACGACAAACCCCTGGGCCGACAGGACATTGGGCCCATCAGTGATGACATTTTTTGCGAATATGGGGAACTGGTAAGTTCCAGATTTCCCCATGCAAAGACACACGCCTTGATACTCAAAATCCTCAAAGATGCAACCGTCGGGGATCAGCATCGAGTGCCAATTGCTGGGGATCTCGTGTATTTGAAAGTCGAACAGGCAGAGCATCGGCGTGGGACGTATTCCGAAGTTGAAATAGATGTCAAAGATAAATTGGCCGCTCTGAATGAAGAAAAGGTTGTGAACTCTATTTTCGTGCGGAGCCCACCAGCAACTCGTATCAGTCTTAAGTAGTCGACAACATCATCTTAACGATGAATTCAAAATCTCTGCGGGCCTCTCTTTCGCAACTGGCGGTTCTTAACCCCTTTTTTAAGACTGCCAGATGCTCGTTCAGAATCGATGATGAATCCCGGTTCATGAACATCAATTCTGCAGTAAGTCGCTGTGTTCTGTAATCTGTTCAAGCAAATCAGAAATCGCCAGATGTGCGTGCAGCGATTGGCGAATAATCAGCATTCGATTGTGAATCTGTATCCGGCCACCTTCGCCATCGATTTCGAACCAGCGTGCGGGCGGAGACGTCGCGTCCACAATCCACTGCTCGATCTGGCGGCTGGTTGGAAGTGACGAGTTGGAAGATGTGCGTCCCTCCGCTTTGGGATTACCTGAAGTCGACTGCGGCGAGACCAGATGGCCGATGTCGTAAACGCGGACCGTGAGGTTCTCATCGCTTTCAGCAGAGGTCCGAGTTGTGATCAGCAGCATTTCGCTGCGGACCATGTAGTCGAGTTGCGGATCAGTCTGCGCAAAAAGTTCATTAAGCGCGCTGCGAATGGAAACGCCTTCGAGATGGAAGTTGGCAATCCTAACGTCATCGAGAACTATGCTGTCGTCGTCGAGTGCCCCGACGTCTTCAAGGACGTTGAAGCGGTCTCCTTCATTTTGCCTAAAACGGTCAAAAATCGCTTCCAGAATGTCTTTGATGCTGGATTCGCCTGGATAGTCCAGAGGCGGGCATGGTTTCTCCAGCGCGCGGTAGATGCGTTCAGCGGCGGCTCGATTGCTGACAGATGAGAATCCCTCCATCGAGTCGGTAAAATCAGATGAAGGTGTTGGCGTGGAGGCAGGCAGATTGTCGCTATCTTCGGATTCGCTTTCTTCTGCAGAAACGCGAGCGAATGTCATGTCCTGGAATTCGTGCTTCAACAACATCCCGGCTGAAGTGAAAACGGTGACCGCTGCCATCGACATGCCGAGGAGTTCAATCGCTGGTGATTTACCGTTCATTCGTTGTCCCAGACAATTCTGGCAAAGTGAGGTTGCGGGATGCACGTCCGCATTTTGAAAACGCGAAACATTGCCAAAATCATGCCGCTTTTCGCCAAATTTCTGTCCAATACTACAACTTTTGCCGACAGCAAGCCAAATGCCACTGCCTCACCGTCACAGGTGGATTGTCGTCGGAACTTGAGTTATCTTGTATGGTCGCGACTTCGCGGAGTCGCGGATTGATCGTTACCTGCCCACTATGTTGTAAATACTGGACGAGTCTGGAGACTCGTCCTACGGAAATCTCAATGCAAACGTTCAAGAAACTGCTGGTCGCTAATCGGTCTGAAATCGCTATTCGAGTCTTTCGAAGTGCCTCGGAACTTGGCATTCGGACGGTCGCGATCTATTCGCACGAAGATCGTTACGCCCTGCATCGCTTTAAAGCCGACGAGGCGTATCGCATCGGCAAGACCGGCGAGCCGATTCGATCTTATCTGGATATTCCTTCAATCATCGCGCTGGCGAAAGAGATCGAAGTAGATGCAATTCATCCGGGCTACGGTTTCCTGTCCGAACGGCCGGAGTTTGCGAAAGCTTGTGCGGAAGCCGGTATCAAGTTTGTCGGTCCGAGCGTGAAGTGTCTCGAATCGCTGGGCGACAAGACAGCCGCACGAAACATCGCCATCGTGGCGGGAGTGCCGGTACTGGGCGGCACCGAAGAATCCATCGAATCCTTGGAAGAGGCGCGGACGAAGGCGACGGAGATTGGTTTCCCTGTCATGATCAAAGCGGCCAAAGGTGGAGGCGGTCGCGGAATGCGCGCGGTGAAAACCGTCGATGATTTTGATCAGGCTTTTGAATCCGCTCGGAACGAAGCACGTACCGCGTTCGGTTGCGCCGATGTGTTCATCGAAAAATTCATTAACCGCGCGAAACATATCGAAGTGCAGTTGCTCGGCGATGAACATGGCAACCTGGTTCATCTTTTTGAGCGAGACTGTTCGGTTCAGCGTCGTCATCAGAAAGTCGTCGAACTTGCTCCCGCGCCGAATCTGTCGCAAAAGCTGCGAGATGGCATTCTCGAAGCTGCGGTCAAGATCGGCAAAGCCGTCAACTATTCCTGCGCGGGAACGGTGGAGTTTCTGGTCGATGTGGATGCATCGAAGTTCTATTTCATCGAAGTGAATCCGCGAATTCAGGTTGAACACACGGTGACCGAAGAGATCACCAATATTGACATCGTAAAGTCGCAGATTCTTGTGGCTCAGGGAATGGAGCTGGCTCACGACGACATTGGTCTGGGTGATCAGAAGAATGTGCAAATCAATGGTTTTGCCGTGCAGTGCCGAGTCACCACGGAAGATCCGGCGAACAATTTCATGCCGGATTATGGCCGCGTGACTCACTACCGTTCATCGGGCGGCATGGGTATTCGTCTGGATGCCGGCAGTGCGTTTTCCGGAGCGGTGGTCAATCCGTTTTATGATTCACTGCTGACGAAGGTGACAACTCGCGGGAGACGTTACATTGACGCGATTCATCGTATGGATCGGACTCTGCGCGAATTCCGAATTCGTGGCGTGAAGACGAATATCCCTTTCCTCAGCAAAGTGATGGCGCATCAGACATTTATCGATGGTGATTGCACAACTCGCTTCATTGATGAAACGCCGGAACTGTTCCAGTTTGATCATCGCAAGAACCGCGCGACGAAGATGCTGTCGTTCCTCGCTGAAACAATCGTCAACGGCAACAGTCTTGTAAAGGGCCGTCCGAAATCGCTGCGCCGCGAACCTGCTCATGCTCCAGGTGTGCCGCGTGGTGTTGATCCACCGAAAGGGACTCGCGACAAGTTTAAAGAACTCGGGGCGACGAAATTTGCAAAGTGGGTTCTGGACCAAAAGCGTCTGCTGATCACCGACACAACGTGCCGCGACGCGCATCAGTCGTTGCTGGCGACTCGCATGAGAACCTTCGATTTGCTCGCCGTTTCGGATGCGTACGCTCACTACTGCTCGGAAATGTTCAGTCTGGAAATGTGGGGCGGTGCGACGTTCGATACGTCAATGCGATTCCTGAAAGAATGTCCGTGGCAGCGACTTGTGCAGATGCGCGAGAAGATTCCGAACATCCTGTTTCAGATGTTGCTGCGATCTTCAAACGCTGTGGGATACACGAATTATCCGGACAACATCGTGAAGGTGTTTGTGAAAGAAGCGGCGGATGCAGGAATTGATGTGTTCCGCGTGTTCGACTGCCTGAACTGGGTGCCGAACATGAAAGTCGCGATGGATGCGATCGTGGGCACTGGAGCAATTTGCGAAGCAGCAATCTGCTACACTGGCGACATTACGAATCCAAAACGAACAAAGTACGATCTGAAATACTACGTCAATCTGGCTAAAGAGCTTGAAAAGATGGGAGCGCATATCCTTGCGATCAAGGATATGGCTGGACTTTGCAAGCCAGCGGCAGCATCGCAATTGATCAAGGCGTTGAAGCAGGAAATTGGCATTCCAATCCACTTTCACACTCACGACACGGCCGGTATTCAGGCGGCGTCGATTCTGGAAGGCAGCAAGGTCGGTCTGGATATTGCCGATGCGGCAATGGCGCCGATGTCCGGCGGGACGTCGCAGGTGAATCTCAACACTCTCGTGGAAATGCTGCGGTTCGGTGATCGCGATACAGCTCTGGATTCGGATCGACTGGATTCCATAGCCGAATACTGGCGTGAAGCGAGGGATTTCTACACGCCGTTCGAAAGTGTGTCGCTGGCGGCAACTGCCGATTTATATCGCCACGAAATGCCCGGTGGGCAGTACACGAATCTGTTCGAACAGGCTCGCGCGCTCGGCTTGGCGGATCGCTGGCCGGAGGCGTGTCGCATTTATGCAGAAGTGAATCAGCTGTTTGGTGATATCGTCAAGGTCACCCCAACCAGCAAGTCCGTCGGCGACATGGCGTTGTTCATGCTGGCAAATAATCTGACGTGTGAAGATGTGCTCAATCCGGATCGTGACATCGCGATTCCAGTCGGAGTGATTGACCTGATCAGCGGCGGAATGGGACAGCCTCCCGGGGGGTTCCCGGAAGCTGTGAAGAAACGCGTGCTGCTAGGCAAGCAGGAGTTTGTTGGACGTCCGGGCGAAACTCTGCCGCCTGCCGACATGGATGCTGCCAAAGCCAAAGTGGCGGAAATGGTGGAAGGCGAGCCGACAGGCCAGGATGTGATTTCATGGTTGCTGTACGAACGCGTCTACGAAGATTTTGCTAAGCATCAGATGACGTATTCCGATGTCAGTATTCTTCCGACGCCGAATTTCTTCTTTGGCCTCGAACCTGGCGAAGAGATTTCTGTCGATATTGAGCCCGGCAAGACGCTTATCATCCGTTTCGTGTCGGTCAGCACGCCACACGCCGACGGCACTCGTACTGCGTTCTTTGAACTCAACGGTCAACCGCGAGAAATCACGGTGGTCGACCAGTCG
>JANOZG010000701.1:0-4082 GCA_031429275.1 Planctomycetota bacterium | reverse complement strand
ATTGTCGTCGACGACCCATTCGTCGGTAGCGAGGTATTCGATGCGCGCGATTTGTTCGGGAGTGAGGTCAACCATTGCAGGCACAGAACGACCAAGATCAGCCGGTTGCCGCGGTTGACTGGCCATGTGAGAAACCGCCGACGGCAACTCGGCTGGATCTTATCGTTATGCGCTGTCTCGATCGGCATTGAGAGTCCGTGTGATTAGATCCGCGATCCACTCCTTGTCGCCGGCGGCCCGTGACGATCCGTAGAGTACACCGAAACAAAAAAAGACAAACATGGCAGTGAGTGCCAAGGAAATTGGAGCTATTGAGAGGAGGAATGTACCGTGCGCGACTTGGGGGCTGCAGAAATGGCGAAACAGCATGGCCCCAGTGGGCACGTATAGGGCGGCGAGCCAGATTGTAGTGAAGACCTTAACGAGTGGATCGACGGTAAATACGCCTGACAAAATGACTTGTTGGTCGGTCTCAGCGAAAGTACCGACAAATAGCGGAATAAATGCATTTCGTTCGTACGGATGCGGGCGATGAATCTGGATGCGGAGCGCGGTAACCTTTCCGGCGGCAAAGCAATCATTGTACAGTGAGTATCTGGAAGGATTTATGACGGCCTTCAGCTTCTCCGTTGATTGAGCAATGGAATAGTCGCTTTCAAAGCGAGCGGGAGTGTGACCGTAAAGGCACATGAATACGCGGACAATTGCGGCAAGCGGATGTCTTAGTACGCGGACGAACGTCTCATCACTCGATCGGGATGTGAGACAAAAGCTTCGGGGTTTCGATTCTGGCGTCATTTGATTTGCCGCAGACGTACTGGACGTTAGTCAATTGTCCTGCTGATTCTGGTTCCGGGCATAACGACCAGGTTCAGCCGGTTGGCGCGATTGACTTGGCTATGTCAGAAACCGCCGACGCCAACTCGGCTGGAACCGCTTGTTATGCCCCCCGGCTCACTTGCTATAGTTTACCGACGAAATCCCGGTGGAGAAGACTTGCACCGTTTGCGACATACCAGATGAACATTGTTGCCGACGCCGAGATGATCATTATTGATCTGCTGCGTCTGCTGCGGCAAATCGACAATGATGCAACAATCGCCAAAACGAGGGAGATCAAATGTGCCACTAAAACATACTTCGCCCATGACAATGCAACGACGCTCCGAATCCCCTCATCGGTGCGCGGGGCAAAAGATGAAACAATGATAAAAGAAACGCCATTTGATACCAAAGCAACAATCACACCCAGCAGTGCCACAGACGTAGCACGAACCCGGATTTCAAGAGGTCCGATTGTGGCGTCTTCATCAGTTACCATTGTGAAAAGATCCGCAGCCTCGTACTCAAGACAATGATTCGTCCAAGGAGAAAGGTTACGGCCCTTCTGCAAGACGGCTTGATTGCTTTCTGGCATAACGACCCCGTTCAGGGGGCACGAGGAAAAGACTATATCCGAAGCAAGACGGCAAGCCGAGTGCTCCCCTGGAACGGCTTGTTCGCATTTGCGTTTCATTGCGATTTGCGATTCTGGGGCTTTGCAACTCGGCCCCACAGAAACGCCATTACGCAGCTGAAATTCTACAATGCAAAGTGTCCGCCGACAATCGCGAAGCTTTGATGATGCGATGCTGTGGAAACGAAATAGAGCGAAATGCCAATTCACATAAACCAGACGAGGGATCACGGATTGCCGCTACGATCAAACGGTTGACTAGATATACCAGTCCTTCTTCGCACGCGCCAAAGCCAGACGCCAAGCGTGCATCCAATCGCCAGTATTACAGTTCCGCCGAGCAATTTAGTGAAAGGCGAAGTTATCAATGTTCCCGGCAATCCGTCGAAAAATGGGGCAACATTGAAATCGAGGTACGACGTGAACAACACAACGAACCCGCCGCCAAGAATCATCAGCTTTGCAGCGGCCCCAATGGCTTGAAGTTCACCGCGCTTCCAGTCACGCATTTTGTCTCAGCTCCGAATTGCAATGCGAACGACCAAGATCAGCCGGTTGGCGCGACTGACTTGCCATGTGAAAAACCGCCGACGCCAACTCGGCTGGATCTTTTTGTTATGCCCCCAGTGTGTCACTGTTCGCTTGACGACACAGAACTCTCAACGAGGACAGCAACTTTTGAGCCGACGGGTTCGTCTAATCTTAGCTGAATGGTCACGTTACCCAACAGAGCTGCGCGGGGCAGGCGCACGATATCACGGTTGTTTCGGGGATCAGGACTCAAGTCCAAGGGAATGTCGACGAGGACGTAGCGGCCATAGTGGCTCCCAAACAGCTTGACGTTATCGTCACCGAGTCGGCCATTTTGAGCACGCCACCCGGAGATTGTCGCCTTCAGCTCATTGTTGACGTAAAGATCAAAGCCATCGACATTGAAACCCTCTTCGAGCCAACGAAGGGTCATGACCGCCGGGTCATCCGGAAATACGTCTGGAGCAGGGTTTATGTTGGCCGAATAAAGAAGTGGAAACGCCTCGTGCTCGCCAGTCAGCAGCTGTTCCTGAAGATTCTGGAAATCAGCAAGGATTTGCCCTGCATATTCCAAATCCGATGTTCGCCACTCTGCTGCGTATTCCGCCAAAAAGGCAACTGTAGCGGCACGTTTTGCGCGAAGAACGTGCAACCGGTATCCCCCGAAAATCGTAGCCGCGAGGATGGTTGCGAGGATGGTTGCGATTAAGCTGCTAAGGAGAACGGTCTTCAATGGTGATGGCGGCATATACCGGTTTCAGGCATAACGCTAGCGTTCATCTAAACTGCCAGGATGAACGCGGTTAATGAGTAAAGGTTGTGGCAGTTTTGATGGAACGCATTGTTGACCGTGCCGGGAGGTCGTGGCAAGTGAGAACTCGGCGCTTCGGGCAGCGGTGGTCTCTTATTATATATGGAGTTTCATTCACGGAGGTTGTAACACGGCAAATTCAGGCACGTGATCACTCTGTTTTGAAACAAGAATCGGCGGCATTCTGCACGCCACTGGTGGGACGCATGCATTACAACGTGGTCAACGCTCACGGTCAAGACATCCCACGCCGGAAGCGACAACTCACACGTCATCTCCAACGTTGATGAACCTCCCCGGCAACCCGGCATGTTCAACATTCCAGTAACCCAAACTCAGTTTGGGGTAACACACCCTCATGGGTTTTGTGATATTCAAAACTGAAGCCTCAATTTATCAAAACTCAAAACCGCCTGCAAAGCTGGAAAAATGTGTGAGTTTTGAATATACATTGCAAACACAAAACTCAGGGCCATGGCGGGTGTGGTGTGCCTGCAATCGGATATCGATTCGGCGTCCGCCTTCGGCGGCGCAGAAACGCAAACTCGGACGGCTGACGCCCAACCGCTCGCCAACGACTATAGTGCGCGTATCGGGAGAAATTGATGAGCGTGCAGCGTTTTGAAGTCGTATTGAAACTGGCGAAAATTGATGACAATGATCGCGTCTGGTTTGGGCGCTGGCTGCGTCGTTATGCCGTTTTTCTACGTCAACCTGAAAATGTACCGCTGCTGGTTTCGCAGGACAGTGTTAAACAGTTCTGTCGTATGCTTTTGGCCGGAAAAACTCTCGCATGGCAACGACTGCAGGCGGTGCGTGCGATTGAGTTTTATCGCAATCAGGTGCTCGAAACTGCCGAACCCGATCTGCTGGAGATTCGACAAATCTTAGGGCGTACGGCTGACGGTGAACGTCACTCCGTCCAGTCGCAGTCGCCGGCTGACAAGGCCGAACTGATCGGTGTGGTGAACGCCAATGAACCTCGGTGGATTCAAAAGATGCGGGCTGAGCTGCGGCTAATGCATTATGCGCTGAGTACCGAGACTGCGTATATCGGCTGGGTTGAGCGGTTTATGAGACATGTGGGAAGCCAGGATCTGGAGAAATTCGGCGCTCCGGAATTGAAGGGGTTTCTGACGGCGCTGGCGGTTGAAGGAGAAGTGGCGGCGAGTACTCAGAATCAGGCGTTGAGCGGCGTGATGTTCTTCTATCAAAGGGTTCTGGGACGGCCCTGTCAGAATTTTTGTGTCATGCAGGAATTGCTTGAGTTTGAAAGTGTGAGTC
>JANOZG010000700.1:0-8396 GCA_031429275.1 Planctomycetota bacterium | reverse complement strand
GCGACGAGTTCCGTTGTGGCAGCCCCACTGAGAGATGGCACTGGACGCGGCTTCCAACCTGTCGGAGCAACGCGATACAACCGACCGCGATCGCGTCCACTCGTCAGATCCAGATGCTTCTTGATTTCCGGCGGCAGACTTGCCGGATGTTCAATCGTTTCGCGATACATGTCCAGAATCTGCAGGCATCCATCCGGAGCGTTGGCAAACTGCACCGGACGGAACCAGATGTCATCCGACGCCACAAGTTCGCGGCCCGCATCAATACGATTGGCCATAAAGATCACGCCATCGGCAGTCAGTCGTTTACGATGAACGATGTTGCTGCCAACATCACCCACGATAGCCAGTCCCTTGTCGCTGTCTTGCCACGCATCGCCACGATAGATTGTAATTCCAGTTGCCCCTGTGAAGTAACCAGCAGGCCGACCACCGCCTTCGACGATGCCTTTCGACAGTCCGGATGCCCGCAGCCGAGTTCTGACGATTCGCCATGGTTCAACGGGACTGATTCGAAACACGGGTGCCTGGCCGCCGTCAACCGCAATGCTGACTCGTGCCGGTGCGGCAGACGGAAGTGGCGAACGCGAGAGGTACTGATCACGGTAAACAATCATCTGTGCGTGATCGCTGTTCGCGCTCACGAAACGATGGCCCCAGTTGTCAAAGCACATCCCATGCTGTCCACCGCCAGTTTCCGTACGGAGTTCCAGTGTTTTTGAATCAAACGAAAAATCACGGCCACGACATTCCAGTGCCGGGCGATCAGGATGCTTTGGACACGTGATCGAACCGCCAACAGTGCTGGCGGAACCGTAGATTCGATTGTCAGGTCCCCAATGAAAACTATTGATCAGCCCCTGTACGTTATTCCGATTGAAGCCAGTGAAGACCAGTTCATTGATATTCGCCTTCATGTCGCCGTCAGTATCTTGCAGGAAGAAAATATCCGGTGCTGCCGCGACAAAAACACCGTCATTGGCACAGATAATGGCGGTGGGCCAACTGAGTCCCTCGGCAAAGAGATGGCTTTTGTCAAACTTTCCGTCGTTGTCGGTATCGATCAGCACACGCACACGACCCAGATGTTCAGTTGCCTGTTCTGAATAGTCATTCATTTCAACGACAAATAAACGCCCATCGGCATCGAACGACATAGCAACCGGATCTGTCAGCAAAGGCTCTGCCGCAGTTTGTTGAAGTTCATAGCCGTCAATCACCTGAAACGACGCCATCGCTTCCGCTGGCGATCGAGCTGGAATCCGGGGCAATTCTGCGGCAAAGTCAGGCTCAAATTCATCAGGTGTGTGTTTGAGAACTCGATCAATGACATTGTAGGACTGCAATCTCATGTCCGTGGGAAAGTCGTGCTCACAGTCAGGCGTCAACAGAATCAACTCTTCGCGAGCCTTGAATAAGGAATAGACAGAACCAGCAACTGGAATCGCCTTTGTCACTCCATTGATGTCAAAATTGGCATCACGAATCGGAGACACAGAAACGAATGTTCGCGGTGCGAGAGCAGCAACAAGCTCGTAAAAATCAAACGGCACTTTGTCAGGATTCAGTTCATAAACGTCCCGCAGGCGTGGCATGTAGCGATCGCTGGTCCAGCCATTGATGTCACCGCCATAGTAATCGTGAAATGGACACCAGCCGCAACTTGAAACAATGACTTTGAGTCGCGGATCAAACGCGCCCAGAAAGATGGCATTATGCCCGCCAAGCGAATGACCAATGACTCCCATCCGATCTGCATCGACGAAGCTAAACGCTGAAAGAAAATCTACACAACGGCGATGATTGACGATCGCCTTCATCGTACCGGAAACGTAGTGATCGTGGGCAAAATCATATTTGTCATACTGTCCAAACGACGGATAATCCGGCGCGATAACGACGTATCCACGCTGAGCAAGTTCGATTCCGTATTGACGACCCTGCTTTCCTTCACTGGAAACAATGCGTTTTCCGGCGGCTCCTGTAGGATGAAGTGCCACAATCGCTGCAAGTTTCGAAGGTAACTTAGCATTGAACAGGTCATTGACATCGACCATGTTTGCCAGAGATTTTGGCAAGTAAAGATCAATCGGCAGGCGATCGGAATTTTCGATGGCAATCGTCATCGTGACCCGTCGAACATCTCCGATGCGAATGTCCTCAGACACCATTGGATCGAATGGCAGCGTCTCAAGAGTTGGCAATTCTCCCATCGCCGCCTCTGCACCCTTTATGATTTGCTTCCTGCGAAGTTCCCAGTCGCCAGTTGTGCGGATCGGTTTCGTTGTTCCGTCGTCGGCAAGGTAGAGACTCAGGTCAGAATGTCGAATTTGGTTGGATGTCGTGGCTTTTTCATCGGCAGCCGCATGTCCTGTGTCACCAGTTACAACTGCTGCAAAGAGCAGTGTCAGAAGACACATGGCAGCAAAACCTGGTGAGAATCCTGTGGATGTTTTGGCTGTCGTGATTGACTGAACTAACATCGAGATCTCCTGTCACCGGATTGAAGATTGGTCTCAGTATTTCAATCGATTCGTACGCGACATCCAAGCATCCCGGGCGACATACCCGGAAATATGTCTGCAACGTTTTGCCATTTGTAAGTGAACGTGCGTGATCCGGCTTGATGGATCGTTATTATGTTGGATTTGATTGCAATTAATTCCCAGAACTCGTCATCACAAGAAATCACGAATCACAATGTCGTCCCCTGAACAACAGCAATCCATCGAATCACGGCTCGAACGCATTGAGTCGGTTCTTGCACATCTGCAGCACGATGTCGATAGTCTGAATACAGCGTTGCTGGGATACTTCAGTCGCCTGCAGGAAATGGATAGTCGTTTTGTCCGACTGGAACATGAACTGCACACTTTCAATGATCCGACGGAAAAAACCGATGCGGAACTGGATCGACCACCGCACTATTGATTATGCGTATCAACTGTTTCGGATTGTAGGTGATATGATTAAAATGCGACTCCTGCCTGCGATCATATCCCGCCTCGGAGCTTGCCCATGACTCGAATCATTACGAAGCGATCTTCAGAACCAGACAGACGATTGTTTTTGAATTCGTCCTGCCTGGGATTTGGTGGGCTTGTCGCAGCGGCGATGATGGCCCAGGAAGACCGAGCAAGAGCCGACCATCCCCTGGAATGGCAGCCGCCGAACGGGTTGCCGCATCGTACTCCAAAAGCAAAGAGCGTCGTATGGCTGTTTATGAACGGCGGCGTGTCGCAGGCGGAGTCCTTTGATCCGAAACCCATGCTGACGAAGTATGCGGGCAAATCTATCAATGAAACTCCATTCGCCGACGTTCAGAATCCAGAAAAACTGAAACTGGCACGAGTCACAGTCATCAACGATGCAAACGGACAGCAGCGAAATAAGCTCTATCCATTGCAAGTTGGTTTTAGGAAGTACGGCCAGTCAGGAATTGAACTCAGCGACTGGGTTCCGCACGTCGGAAGCTGCATCGACGACATCGCCGTGCTTCGATCGATGTACACCACCGACGACAATCACGGTGCTCAAACGCAATTTCATTCCGGTCGGCACATGCTGGACGGTGAATTCCCAACACTCGGCGCGTGGGTCCACTATGGACTGGGAACGCTCAACGATAATCTGCCACAGTTTATTTCCATGGGCAAACGCGAATACTGGAACGCAAAAGACGGCCACTATCTTGGGCCGGCTCATGACGCGGTTCCGATTCAGGTTGATCCGACAAATCCGCTGGACTATGGAAAATCTGCGGCAGGACTCACGCATTCGGAACAGAAACTGGCGTTTGATCTAGTCGGTCGGCTAAATCGAATTAAGGGCGAACAATATCCGGACGACGCCGCGCTGGCGGCTCGCATCAAGGCCTACGAACTGGCGTTTCGTATGCAATCGTCAGTCCCGGAAACTCTGGATTTCAGTACCGAGACGCAGGCGACTCAAGACAGTTACGGTCTCAGCGATCCGGCGACGCGGGATTTTGGAATGCAGATGCTGGCAACGCGACGATTCATTGAACGGGGCGTTCGTTTCATTCAGGTTCAGCACGGGGCAGGGGGTGCCGGTGTTTGGGATGCACACAGCAGCCTGAAGTCGAACCATGAAAAGAACTTCAAAGCAGTGGATCAGCCCGTGGCAGCGCTTTTGAAAGATTTGAAACAGCGCGGACTATTGGATTCGACGATTGTCGTCTTCGCAAGTGAATTCGGTCGCACGCCTGGAACTCAGGGAGCCGACGGCCGTGATCACCATATTTATGGTTTCTCAATCTGGATGGCTGGTGGTGGCGTGAAAGGTGGAATTGTCCATGGTGCGACTGATGAAATCGGTTTTCATGCCGTAGAGAATCGACATTACGTGACCGACGTGCATGCCACGATTCTGCATCAGCTCGGAATTGATTCACGGCGTCTGGAAATTCCAGGCCGCAAACGACTGGACATTGACCACGGCATGCCGATTTTGGACGTCGTCTGATTGAGCGAGCGGACGACGTGAGTCGATGTTATTTCGCCCATACATTGCGGTTTGTGATTACTCAATCGCAACGTACGATTACGTATGACGACGCACGCCGCTCGCCGCATCAATCTCGGCGACCGAAACGCCATTGATGATAGTTGCCGAGCCCGCGGCCGGTGCGACCACCCGGCCAGCCTGATCGATCCCATAGTCCGGTCTGCTCATCAGGACGTTCGCTGTTGTAATAGGTTAAGTGATCGGCCGATGACCAGCCTCCGTCCCCAAGTCCTGAGATCGCTTTCGGCGAAATGCCAAACAAGCGTTTCACAAATTGAACGAATTGCAGGCTGACCAGCAGCGAAACAAACATCGACAATCCCATGAGCGGCACAAAAGGCCCCATGTCAAAAATCCGGTCCGCCAATGGCCACAAGTTCGGCCAAAAAAGGATGAGCAGCAACGTTGCCAGACTTAGCCATGGACCATAAGGTATCTCCCGATCACGTTTCGTGATCCATGCCAGCATTGCCGCAAAGATCGCCAGCACGGGTGCCAGAAAGAAAACGGCAACCACAGGTTGCCAGCCAATGACGCTGCCAATCATTGCCATCAAAACAACATCACCAAATCCCATGGCTTCCTGTTTGAGCACCCAGAATCCGGCGATTCGAACCATCCAAACAATGCCACCACCGACCACGAGTCCAGCAATACTGACCAGAAATCCGTGGAGGTGGGGATGTTCTGCAACGAACGGCATGCAGTCCCATGAAAACAGAACTGGCCTTAACCAATTGGGCGAAATCGATCTCAGCGTAGTGGCAACACTGGCATCCTGAAACCAAAGAGGCACGATGAATGTCTGACCTGACACTGTCGAGATTAAGATCGAAAACAGCATCATCGGGACCGTACAACCGTCCGGAATGATCCGTAATTCAAAATCGATAAACGTTGCCACAATCAGGCAGCATATCATCAGAATGTGCAGCAGATATCGAACATGAAGCCATACCGGAAATGATGAAACTGTCGTGATATTTTGCGGACCATCTGTATCGAACAAACCCGCACTGGTGACAGGTCCCCAAAAATTCTGAGACGGCATTTCAATCTGGTATACGACAACAAATAGAACGCCCGTCAGCAATTCAATGAGCGGATATCGAAATGAAATCGGACGCCGACAGTTGCGGCATTTTCCTCGCAGCAGAATCCAACCAACCAAAGGGATATTGTCATACCATTGAATGGACGCAGCACAACGCGGACATCCGGAGCCATGACTTGTGAGTGACTTCAATTGATCAAGAAGACGTATCTTCGAAGGAAAGCGGTGAATACAAACGTTCAGAAAACTGCCAATGCAGATTCCGAATATGAACAGGAACGGCAGTACAAAGAGTCGAGGTAAATCGAAGTAGTTCACAGCACGTCTCCTTCGTTTACTGCGTCTGGATTCACTGCATCCGAATACTGTTCGTTGTGCGGCCTGTCAGAAACTGGAAGATCAATTTGCCGTGCAATCCTGCGCGCTACCTGCTCCGGCCACTCACGCTCGGAATCGACAATAATCGTAGCACATTCACGGTACAACGGTTCCCGAATTTCCATCACTTCGGCGACTTCTTCCGCGATTGGACGACCCGTCAAACTCGGTCGATTTTCGCCGGCGAAACGATCACGCCCCAGCCGCTTTGCCAGCGCATCAATGGAAGCGTGAAGCCAGACGACAGGACCAGCGGCTTTCATTCGAATGCGGTTTTCCTCCGCCAGAATCGCGCCACCACCGCTGGCCAGAACCAGACGATCCTGCTGCAATAATTCTGCGATGATTTCTGACTCGCGTTTGCGAAATCCGACTTCCCCTTCGGTTTCAAAGATCTGACGAATGGAACATCCAGCACGCTCCTCAATCACACGGTCACTGTCGATCCAGTTCCATTCCAATCGCTTCGCAAGGCGTGGAGCTATGCTGGATTTTCCGCAGCCTCGATACCCGATGAGTGTGATAACCATGATGTCAGTATTCAGTTTGCATTATTCAGTTGACAGTCGAAAAGAACGGCGCTGAACTGGGCCTGGCGATGCTGAATTTCTTAATCTTAATCCTACTCTCAATCGGCTCCTTGTTGAACCTGGGCTGCGGCCAGATTCGGGCCACAAGAAACGTCGATCAGGATCAAAGAGTAAGATTATGAGTAAGATTATGAGTAAGTTTATGAGTAAGTTTATGAGTAAGTTTAAAAGGAATCGGAAATGGCGACGGGAGTGTTTCCGGGGGCGTTGAAAACAAAAAAACGAGACAGGTTTTCACCTGTCTCGTTGTGTATTTACGCTGCTTTGAACTTTGACCGCTAACTACTCTGCGGACTTCTTCTCGACAATTTGAATCCCGGGCACAGTGATCGACTTGATCTGCACGCGAGTATGCTTTTGGCGATGGCCTGTATGACGACGGGATGCCTTGCGTTTTCGCAGGCGCTGAATTTCCAGCTTGATCCCTTTTTCCTGAGCAATCACAACTTCCGCGACTACTGAAGCCCCGGCGATTGTCGGAGCACCAATGACGCTGGGTCCACCGCCGTTGGCCAGCAAAACCTGATCAAAAGTAATCGAAGCACCTGCTTCGACTTCCTTTCGATAATCTACGGAAAGGAAAGAACCTTCCTGAACACGATGCTGACGATTTCCGTCTACGATCACAGCAAACATCGAAAAATCACCTTTAACCAACGTCGCCAACGAAATTTAAATCACAGGGAAATCGCCTTACGGCATATGTACAAAACGACAGGTTGTACAGCCCGTGTTCAATTGAACCGCAGAGTGTAGCGATCAGCTTTCGATTGTTCGAGTCGGAAATGCCGCAAGTTTCCGACTTGGGAACAGGAATTTTGCATTCAGCCGGTTTTGAACGTGATTCTGTTGCCAGAATTCGGGATTTTTGAAGCCACCGGGTCAGGAATGACCGAAAGCCCAGAACCAACTTCATGCCAGGACACATACACAGATGCGGTCGTCGATTAGCCTAAATTGACTTCTCGCCCGTTTGTATCTTCGGCACGGAAAGTCATATGTTCGAGGCAGACATCGGACTTTGCGACGACAACGATTTCAACTTCGTGCTCGTCTTCGATCCGGATGAGTTCCTTGCGTTTTCGATTGTTCAGGTAATTCGCAACACGATCATGAACTTCAATCATGATCTTCGTCACCTGTTCGTGCGCGGATGATGACAGGACCATTCGCATCACTTCGATCGAAAGACTTTCCGCCGTTTTAACCTGACCGACGCCATTACAGGCGGGACAGTTTTCGTAAACGCTGCGTCGAAGAGACGGACGAATACGTTGGCGTGTCATCTCAATCAGACCAAACGGGCTGATTCGCAAAACACGGGTCCGAGCTCGGTCACGTGCAACCGCATCTCGCAACGCGTGTTCCACACCACGACGATGCCGTTCGTCACGCATATCGATAAAGTCGTTGACAATCACACCACCAAGGTCTCGCAGTCGGATCTGACGAGCGATCGCATCGGCGGCTTTGAGGTTCATCTGATAAGCACTGCGTTCCGGATCATTGTCCGCTCGGAAGCTACCACTGTTAACATCGATCGCAACAAGCGCTTCAGTCTGATCGATGACAAGCGAGCCGCCGCCTGGCAGCGGCACATGCCGATCCTGAATGCGAGCAATCTCTTCTTCGATACCGTATTTATTGAACAGTGGCTCCGAACCTTCATATCGCTGAACGCGATTGACGTGAGTCGGCATCACAATTTTCATGAACTCGCGAGCTCGTTCGAACGCGCCGTCCTCGTCGATCAGGACAGTGTCGATCTCATTTGTGTAGATGTCACGAATCGTTCGAATGATCATGTCGCTTTCTTCGTAGATATCCGTAGGTGCGGCGGTCTTTTT
>JANOZG010000699.1:0-6779 GCA_031429275.1 Planctomycetota bacterium | reverse complement strand
GTTCAATCGCGAAACGGGCGAAGGACTGGTAGTCGTTGATGCGAACCGGATTACGCGACAGAAGTATGATTCCTGGCGGATTAACAAACCCACATCAAATGAAATCTGGTCAAATCAGGAAGACATTTGGCTACTCAAGGCTCTTCTCACTTCGATTTCAAAGACCAATGATTCTGCCACACGCATCACGGAATCTCAAGTGCCTGAAATCAAAAGATTGCATCTTCGTGGCGGCGACCCCAAGACCAAACCTGGTGCGGTCGGTTCTAAAGCCGGCGGATTGACGGGCGGGGCCAGTGGAATGCCGTCGGGGTTCGGTGAGATGTCAGGTGGCGGAGAGATGTATGCGGGCGGAATGACAGGTGGAGGTGGTGGCGGGGCGATGAATCACACTCATCCTGGGAAATCTTTTGAAGGCAAGACCGGAGGAGATGTTCTCACCGAAGAATTCGGAGCAGTCGCTGGTGCTGCAGGCATGGGTGGAATGGGGCCGGGAATGATGGGGATGCCAAGTTCCGAAGGGATGTCTGGTACCGGCGGCGGTTTTGCAGGTGGCAAATCGGCGGCCAAAAAAGAAGTCCGTTACGTTGACGACGCGGAGAAAGATCAAGGTTATAAGACCCGAGCATTCCTGCTGGATGTGGTGGTACGCGATGAAAGGTTGCCAGACCTGTTGGCCAAACTTACCAACTCCGATTTCCCAGTTGAAATTCGTCGAGTCGAAATCCTGTCGCGTGCTGCCGGTGCATCTGGAGGGATGAGCGGCATGGGAGCCATGGGAGGCGAGGGAATGAGCGGCTACGGTGGCGGTGAAATGAGTGGCGAGGGAGGCGGAGGCTTCGGCGGCGAACTCTCAGGCGGTTTCGGCGATCCCAGCGGTATGAGCGGTATGCCTGGTGGCTCTGGCATGATGAATCCTGGACTTGGCGATCTCGCAGGTAGTGAAGGGGGCTTTCCAGGTTTTGGTGGGGGTGCAGATGGTGGTTATCCAGGCGAATCCGGGACGATGGATCCGACAGCAGGAACTGCTGCAGCAATGAAAGGCATCGAAGTTCTAAATGCTGCCATGGCTGATCCCCTGTTGATCGAAGTGCGTATTGGGGGACTCCTGACGCTATACATGACTCCAGAAGAAGCGCTGAATCAGGAAAAGACGGAAGAGAAATCTGCAGTAGAAGCAGCCGCAGCCGCTCCAGCCTCTGCAAACCCTGCGGCTACCGATGCAACGACACCTGCAATTGACTCAACTGCGATTGATGCGACTGCAACTGACGCGTCTGCGGCGAGCGTTCCTGCGGCGAGCGTTCCTGCGGCGAGCGTTCCTGCGGCGAGCGTTCCTGCGGCTGGTGACACTCCGAAGGAAAGTAGTGAGACGCCTGCAGAAACTCCAGCGACTCCGTCCCCGGACGGAAATACGCCTCAACCAGCCGATGCTGGAGGGGAAACTCCAGCGACTAGCGGCGAACCGACTGTACCTTCAGCGACTGGTGAAATTCCGGCGGAGCCAGCAACAGTTAGCCCAGAGAATGGTAGTTCTTCGACTGAGCCTTCGAGTAATCCAACACCATCGTCGGCTCCTTAGTTCGTTTCATCTCACATTGATATTTTTTTAGATTTTAACTGCACTCGACATTCAGAGTTCATAAGTCTTAAGGAGTTTTAGCCATGGCCAAATCAAAGGGTCCTGATTTCAAGGCATTGTTGATGAATCACGGAGAGAAGATCGGTGCAACGCTGATCGCGTTATTGGGATTAACAGGATTGGCTACCGCAAGCTGGTCCGGATCGGAAAAACTCCCGGACGATTTGAAGCAGGTTGCTGAAAAAACGAAGACGGCATGGCTTGCAAATCAGTTTACTGACGAGAAACGCGCTGCCTTTGAGGACACGCCCGATGTGCTGGCGCTGGCTCAACGTATGCAGTCCGAAACAGAAGATCTTGAGTCATTTGCGATGGCCGGACCATGGGATGCGCCCATCCATGTGCGCCGTGAACGTCGGGGAGCCGTTTCGGTCCTGGCTCCCATCAACCCGGAATCTACAGCGATCTCAATTGTTATGGCCGAGAAGCCAGACGCGATTGATGACGAAACTGAAGAAACGACAGAAGATTCGAAGTTGACGAGCACAGAAAAGACCTCGGATGTCGGTGACGATGCAACAAACATCTTTGGTGCAACAGGTGGTGGTGGTGGGCTACCCGGCGCCAGTGGACCCGGATTAGCTGGCGGACCTGGACTAGGTGGGCCTGGGATGGCTGGACCTGGCATGGCAGGTGGACTCTCCGGGCCCGGCGGTGGCGGTTACACGGGGGAAGGAAGTGGTTACCCGGGATCATCCGGTGGCGAATCATCTATGGGCGGCGGCATGAGCGACATTGGAGGCATGAGCGGCATGGGCGGCATGAGCGGCTATAGTGACAGTGGATACGGTGCGGGCGGATACGACATGTACGGCGGAATGGCGTCAGCAAATGTCGAACGCAAAGTCCGTTATCACAGCGGTGTTTCAGTCCGCATGATATTCCCTCTGCTTGAACAGATCAGATCGGTCTCCCGTTCACTGCATCGCCCGGAAAATGATCCGCTGGTCGCAAAAGCTGTTGATTTCGTTGGATTTCAGATTGAGCGTAAGAAAGCAGTTCAGGGTGTCGATCCGTGGTCAGGCGAATGGGAAAGTATTTCCACCGAAGAGATTGGCGAGATCCTCGAAAAATCGCTTGCGTTCGATTTTGATATTGTTAATCCGGGCGTAACTCGCAGCGAATTGACCATGCCTTTGCCTCGACTTGCAGCAGGTAAGTGGCAGGCGAAAGATGCTTCACATAGACAGCTTGAAAACTTCAAACTGGACGAGGAAGAACAAAAGCTTGTTGATCTGTATCAAGCCAAGTTGCTGGAAGAAGCCGAAAAACGCAAGAAAATGCTGCCTGATCAAACCAAGAAAGGCGGCTTCACTCGCTACATGCTTAACGGCACAGATCTGAACAATGCCGTAGGCGATACTTCAAACGTCGTGGACGAAATGTCGTCCGAGATGTCTCAGGGCAAAGATCCAGGCAAGAAATCAAAATACGACAACAAGGAGGAACTTAAAAAGCTCATCACCTCTGCGATGACAGCAGGTCGCGTTCTGTTGGTACGTTTCATGGACTTCACTTGCGACCGTGGTAACACCTATATCTATCGCGTTCGTCTGGAAATGAAAAACCCAAACTTTAATTATCCCATTGACGAACTTGAGCAACCAGATCTTGCAACACAACCGACGCTTTTTTCAGACTGGAGTGAATCAACCGCAGCGACCTATGTGCCGCAGTCTTATCGCTACTACACGCAGCGTGCAGATAATCCACAGTCAGTGAAGGTGGGCATGTATTTCGAGAACGAAAAAGCAGGCACGCCTGTGATGGCGAATATTGACGTTCGGGTCGGTTCGAGAATTGGTGGCAAGGCGGAAGCGGAAGTCGTGGATCTGTCGAAGTCGAAAGTTGAAATGCAGAGTGTGAATCTTAAGTCACCAGATTTGTTGGCTGCTGTAGCGCCTTCTATGCGATTGAACAGCGGCGATAGTCCGGAACTGAAGGCATACCTTGATTCAATGCGGGGCCAAAGTAAACAACTTGCCGACCGCATTACCGTGATCGACAGCAATGGTGCCATTGTGACACGCTACGCCGGTGACTCCATCTACAATGGCGGTAATAAGCGAACCGAAGCATTGGACGAGAAGTTTTACCAAGACGTACTGAAGATCTATGCACACTTGAAGAAGAGCGATGCTGCTGACCCAAATAGCATCTACGGCGGCGAAGGCATGACCGGCGAAGGTGGTGAAATGGGTGGCTATATGGGAATGAGTGGCGGCGGCAGTGGCTACGGCGGCGGTATGGGCGGCGGTGCTGCTCTAAGTGGCGGTGGCCGCGGTTCGAAAGGCAAGGGCGGTGGCAAGAAAGCAGGAGGCTCTGGCGCTTTCAATCCAAATCGTTGATGTGCAGTACCTTTGCGGGATGGAGAGATTTCCGGATCGATGCAATCCGTAGAATTTGCCAAGCCAGCCTCAGGCACTCTGGAAAATCTGAACAGAATTACGAAAAGGATGAACAACCAGTTGCCAATCTGCTCAGAAACACGTCCAATGGAGATGTAGGGCCATTCAATCGTCAGTTGCAGAACGCTGTTCCTCGCAGGAATCAGCGTTTTGATTACTGAAATTGTAAAACCCTTGCTTCCGTGGGGACGGAAGCTTTCTGGGCTCACGCGACATGATGTCTGCGTGTTTTGTTTGGTTGGATGTCGCTATCATCAGGCAATGAGTCGTCCTGCTGAAATCATGGTGACGTTCCTTCCAACGGTTGAAAGAAATGGAACCATTATTCCCATTCGCTCCCGTCGCGGATCTTCCGTGGCTGGGGTATGCTTCACTGCTCGTCATTGCAGTCTACTTTCGGTTCTCCCGCGCGCTGACCATTCGTAATCTGGATCTGATTCTGACGCTCCTGATTGCGGCAGCAGTAGTTGTCTCCACCCATTTTCGTGACGAGGCATATATTGCAAAGGTTGCCGACTCTGTTGACGATGCGTCAAGCGACCAAAGCCCTTCCAGCAATCAACCGAATCCCGTCAGTGAAATTGGCGGAAAACGTGCCGAAGGCACTTCGGAATCTTCTGACCCGACGGAAGTGCCTCCGGAAGCTAAAGAGGCACCTTCAGAATCCAATCACATCATCAAATCCAGTTCCAATGATGAGCTTTCTGCAGAAATGCTATCGACCGTTGAAGTGAGTTCAACGCCGGACTTGAGGCATCCTTTTTATGTTTGGAGTTCGCTGGCGCTGGTTGTGCTCGCGGTCCTTCTGGTCATAAGGCTGCTTTTTGACGAATCTCTGACACGCCGGCCACGCCTTGACCAGAATTTGAATCAAGCTGGACTCGCATTTCTTTGCGTGCCCGCATTTGTAATTCTGGCATTTGGAGTTTTCGAGAAACCCGCCCCGGTTACAAATGTGAAAGCCATCGAACACGGGCGCGCGTTGCTGCAACGTCGCGAAGTTCAGGTCGAAAATGAAACGAATGATGTTCCAGCACCGACAGAAACGCTGATTGCCGCTGGTGGTGCGGCCGTCGCGCAATTATCGGGGACATTGCCAAATTCGGTTTCTGTCAACACTGGTGAAACACGCAGCACAGAACTTCTTGTTGCGAGGATTCTGGTTATCATTTCACACATGGTCGTGGTTCTGGGTCTGCTCTTTATTGGACGTCAGCATTTTTCGAGCATCCACCTTGGCGTTGCAATGAGCTGCCTTTATCTGCTGCTGCCTTGTACTGCAGCAAACGTACACAAGTTAAGCCACGTCCTGCCTGCGGCCTGTTTGATCTGGGCTATTGCCAGTTACCGAAAACCTATGGTCGCTGGGGTGTTGCTTGGTCTCGCCTGCGGAACATTGTTTTTTGCTGTTTTCCTGCTCCCATTGTGGGCCGTGTTTTATGGACGCAATGGTGCCATTCGATTCGGGGCATCTGTTGTTGGTGTCGTCATTGTCCTTGCGACATGCCTGATGATGATTTCCGGTGACGCCGATTCCTTCTACTATCGAGTCGTCTCAAGCATAAACTGGACAGTTTATCGGCTGCTGGACGATACGCTCAGCATTTCTCAGACGCCAATGAGCCATTTGTTTATCCGCATTCCGATGGCGGCAATATTCTTCGTAATGCTGACAGCGATGACTGTATTGCCGCGCCCTCGTAACCTGGAGAATCTGTTAACAAACTCCACGGCATTGGTCGTCGCGGCTCAAATGTGGTACCCAGATGATATCGGCTCATACGTTCAATGGTACATGCCGCTCTTCCTGCTCGTCGTTTTCCGACCACGTTTGGATCGATTTACCCCCCCGGAAATGATTGACCGACATGCAGTATCCGTGTCCAGCGATTTACCAGCCGGGTCTCAATCGACTGTTGCCATGTCGCGAATAAGTCTCTTTCGCTGAAGAATCATTCCGATCCTGCGAAATTCGCCCCGTTCCTGCGATTCATGTCGTCTTTTAGTGTTCGAATTCTGCTGGAGTCCTAGAATCGTCGGTTGATGTGAATTCCCTCGGATTCAGTTGGCGCAGTGGGACGGTTTTTAAAATCGTGGGACAGAATAGGGCATCAATGACTGACATCAATAACATCCTTGCGGGTGGTTCAATTCCTCTCGAAGCAAGGGTTGTCGATCAGCCGCGGATCGAAGCGGCCGTTCGTGAAATACTGCTTTCCGTAGGTGAAAATCCGGATCGAGACGGCTTGAAGGAAACACCTGCTCGCGTGGCCCGCATGTATGCAGAAATCTTTGGGGGACTGCATGTTGATCCAGGTCGGCACTTGCAGAAAGTCTTCGAGGAACAGTACGACGAAATGGTGCTGGTTCGGGATATTTCATTCAACAGCATGTGCGAACATCACTTGCTGCCTTTCATGGGCAAAGCCCACGTTGGATATATTCCGCGTGGCAAAGTCACCGGCCTTAGCAAACTGGCACGTGTTGTCGATGAAATTGCCCGGCGTCCGCAGGTGCAGGAACGCATGACTCACATGATTGCCGACCTGATTGAAAATCAGCTCACGGCTCATGGTGTCATTGTCGTCGTCGAAGCAGAGCACACGTGCATGACAATCCGCGGCGTCAAGAAGCCAGGGGCTTTAACAGTCACCAGTGCAGTGCGTGGAATGTTTCGCAACAATCTCGCCAGCCGTGCAGAAGCCATGGCCTTGATCAACGGCAGCGGA
>JANOZG010000698.1:0-3025 GCA_031429275.1 Planctomycetota bacterium | reverse complement strand
CAGTTCATCTGCTGCCAGCATTTCCCGCAGCATCTGGTCGTAGCCTTTGTTACTGGTCATGGACTCCACGATCCAGTCACGCCTGTGCCAGATATGTTTTTGCGAATTGCGAACCTCGGCACCCAAGCCCCACCAATCGCTGTATCGCCAAATATCCATCCAGTGCCGACCCCAGCGTTCGCCATATTGTGGATTGTCGAGAAGTCTCCCGACGACATCAGAATATGATGTGGGTGATGAGTCATTCAGGAACGCCGTTTGTTCCTCCAGTGTCGGCGCTAATCCCACGAGATCGAGTGATACTCGTCGCAACCAGATCCGCTTGTCCGCAGCAGGCTGCGGACGTAAGCCATGACGCTCCCGCGCTGAGGCGATAAACGCATCAATTGGATTGGTGTTCCATGCAGGGTCAGTCGTTTGCGGAATCGAAGGCCGAACGGGAGATCTGAATGCCCAGTGATCACGCGGATCAGATTCCGGTGTTTCGTCGGCCGGAGCATTCGCGCCCTCGTTGATCCAGCGTCGAATAGCGTCAATCTCGTCAGGCTTCAGCGCTTCGCCCTCCGGAGGCATGCGTTCTGCCGGATCCGAAGCCGAGATGCGTTTCAGCAATAGACTGGCGACGGCATCTCCGGGAATAATGGCCGCTCCGGAATCGCCACCGCTGATTGCGGCAGCGGCCGTATCTATTCGGAGTCCACTCTCTTGCTTTAGCGCACCATGACAAGCGAAACAGCGTTCCTGGAAAACATGCCGCACTTGTGTTTGATAATTGACGCCATCTTCTGCCAGCAGTGTGCCAGCGAAGATCAAAAATACATATCGGAAGAGAAATGTCATGGCGGGAATACCGTAACCACCATCGTCAGACGGTTGGGAACTGAGATTCGCTGCGGTCAGGGGAAAGCAGCGAAAGGTACTTTTGAGCAGTGGATGCTGAATAAACTCGCAGTCAGGATTGTTTGAGCAATCACATTGAAACAAATTGTACCATAGACGTCTATTGAGACGGGCGAAACCTTTTCCAGCCGATGCAGTCTCAAATTTCGGTAAGCGCAAGTACGACTTTGATTCCTGGAACGATACCGAATGCGGTCAGAATTGATGCGATGCACCCTGAGCCGCCTTCCTCTACCCCAACCTGCCAACTGCTGCTGATTCATCAGCGTTAGCCTGCATTCCGCAAGGCGTTCGGCGGACCGAGCAAGCCCAATGACGCCGGACGCAACGCACGTCTGATCAAATCTCACGCAGAGCCGCCGGTGGCGTCCGCCTTGCGAAATCAATACGCGGTTAAGCTAACTCCGAAATTGGCTGACCTTCTTCTACCACACGAATCGGCCGGCCGGATGGACTGAGCCAATGCGACTTCGGATCGATGCCAAGGTGGGCAAACACCGTCGCTGCGAGATCACCCGGCTGCAACGGTCGATCCTGAATTGAGCCGCCTCTCCGATCCGTCGCGCCGATCACCTGACCACCTTTGATTCCGCCGCCAGCCATAAGAAATGACATAACACCTGGCCAGTGATCGCGGCCAGCGGTCTTTGTCATCACGGGGCTGCGACCAAACTCCCCAATCACGATCACAAGTGTTGTCTCAAGCAAGCCCCGCTGATCGAGATCATCAATCAATGCCGTCAGGCCTCGATCGAGTACCGGCAGCATCGGAGTCAATCCCTTCGCGATGCCACCCCATTGTACTTCGTCACCGTGGTGATCCCAGTGCCCCCACGCATCGCTCATGGTTACGAAAGTCACACCGGACTCCACCAGCCGTCGAGCCAACAAGGCTTTGTCGCCAAACGAATCTCGACCAAAGCGGTCGCGCACGTGCTCTGGTTCACTGTTGAGGTCAAATGCATTTTGAGCTGCTCCACCAAGAACCAGATCGAACGCTTCCTGCGTGTAGCGATCCTGCCTTTGAAAATCGACGGATGAATCGGCGCGTCGTCGAAACAAGTCCAGCTCACGTCGCAGTTGATCACGATCCTGAAGGCGAGGGACTTCAACGCCCTTGGGCAGCGAGAATTTTCCGTCGACTCGCATTCCATCAAGAGGAGCAAACTGTTGCCCAAGATCACCGGATCCATAGACATCAGCGACCATGCTATTTGCCAGCGCAACAAACGGTGGCATGCCCGGCTGATTCGGTCCTCGAAATTTCGCGGCAACGGAACCCATCGATGGGTAACCGCCGCCTTGTCTGCCGATTTCCGTACGCTGAGCCTTCGGATTGGCGGCCTGAAACGTAATCGGAGTATGGTTGCTGGCCGTTGCATCCATTGATCTGATGATCGCAAACTTATCCATCATCGCGGCCTGCAACGGCATGTGTTCGCAGATCTGAATGCCGGCAACACTGGTTGAAATGGGGCTGAATGGGCCGCGGATTTCGGGCGACATCTCAGGCTTCATATCCCACATGTCAATCTGACTTGGTCCACCTGAGAGCCAGATCTGAATCACGGACGTTGCCCGCTTTGTGGTCCCGCTTTGCGTATTTGACTCACGAGCCTGCAAGAATTGCGGAAGCGACATCCCGGCAATACCAGCGAGCCCGGCTCGCAGAACCCACCCCCGGCGCCCGACACGGATTAGCGAATTCTTATGCTGCGCAAACAGATCAACACTTTGAGATCGGTGAGACCCATAGCAATGCGACGGATGTTCTGAGTTGGACTCTTCGCGTTTCAGGCCGCTGCCGTTTGAAACGTCATTCATGTTGCTCTCCCGAATTTGCCAAGCATGCGAGCGTTGCAATTCTTGTGTATCAGGATTGCCGTGCAACATCAAGTAGAAAGTCGAGTCAGATGAACGGAGGAACCATCGCCGCAGGAAAAGTCTTATGACGCGGACCAACCGACAGCACAAAAACAAACACCCCCATCGGGCGTGACTCCGAAGGGGGTGTTTGCGAACGACGCGGAGACTTCCCGCTTTGCATTCATGGCGATACGTGTTGGATCAGCCGCCGTTGTCTGTCATCTTAGTATCCGCCGTTGCCAACCATTTCAGGAACTCC
>JANOZG010000697.1:0-4562 GCA_031429275.1 Planctomycetota bacterium | reverse complement strand
CAGAGGAGTCATCGTGCAGAGTAGTCTAAGATGCGAGCGAAGTCTTTCTAAACCAGCAAACTGCAATACCCAGACTGAGAGCAAAAACAGGAATCTGCAATAGTTGACAACCCGAATAATAGATTGAACCGAAATGCGGTGATGACGTCCTGCCGACGCTTTCAATGGGCGAAAGCCACAAGCTAACAACGGCAAAAGCTGTTCCCAATATTCCCATGATCGCACCAGCAACTAGCGACCCGCGAAAAGCGTATTCTTGTTTAGTGCCCATGATAAACAACAAGACCAAGCTGAAGGAAAACAAGAACTCTGTGAAGAACGACGACGCCACTATCTTGGCATAGAGGCTGTTCGAGAACTGCTTCAAGATCTCCGACAGGAAGCCGGAGACGAAATACGAAAAAAGTAAGAGAAAACGCATGCGACCACGACGAACAGATACACAGGTTTCTTTTGAGCCGACTCCCCATTCCGCAGTTTTGCGCTCACCAACAACAGAAATACGACAATGCCTGAGCCCAGCATTACTCTAATCGTCCTGTGAACTATCAGACTCGATTCACCTAATCCAGCAGAAATGACTGCAAATGCAGCAAGCGGCAAGAAAAATGAAGAAGTAATTACGCCCCATTTAGTAAAATCCTGGATCTGATTGCAGTCGTTTTGAACATTCTGTTGACTCAACGAAAACTCCACGCGAAACGAATTGAATGTTCTGGATCAATAGCACGAATCGAAGAAGCAAATCTCAAAACTCCGCATGTCCCGGAGTCCTAGGGAACGGAATCACGTCGCGAATGTTGGTCATGCCGGTGATGAGAAGCACCGCGCGTTCAAGGCCGAGGCCGAAGCCCGAATGCGGTACGGTGCCATATTTGCGTAGATCCGTATACCACCAGTAATCATCGGGATTCAAATGGCATTCCTGCAGACGCTGGAGGAGAACATCCAGGCGTTCTTCTCGCTGACTGCCGCCGATGATTTCGCCGACGCCGGGAACCAGGACGTCCATGGCTCGCACGGTTTTGCCATCTTCGTTGCAACGCATGTAGAACGGCTTCAGCGTGCGAGGATAGTTGAACAATATCACAGGCTGGCCGAAGTGTTCCTCGGTGAGGAATCGTTCGTGTTCAGTTTGAAGATCGCTGCCCCACTGGACTTGATAGTCGAATTTCTTTCCACTCTTTGTAATGATCTCAATCGCTTCCGTATATGGCAGGCGGATGAATTCTTTCGCACGAATGTTCTCAAGCTTAGCGAGGACCGTCTTGTCAATGCGGTCGTTGAAGAACTCCATGTCGTCCGGGCATTTTTCGAGAACATCATTGATCATGGTCTTGATGAATGATTCGGCAAGGTCCATGTTGTCCGGGAGTTCGTAAAACGGCATCTCCGGTTCGACCATCCAGAATTCCGCCAGGTGCCGCGTTGTGTTACTGTTTTCGGCGCGGAAGGTTGGTCCGAAGGTGTAACAGTCACCAATTGCCGTGGCGTATGTTTCGGCTTCCAACTGCCCACTGACAGTCAGTGACGCAGGTTTGGCAAAGAAGTCCTGCTTCCAGTCGATGGCATCGATTTGCTTCGTCGCCAGCATTGCCAAGTCAAGAGTTGTCACCTGAAACATCTCCCCGGCGCCTTCGCAGTCGCTGGTGGTGATGATTGGCGTGTTGAGGTACAGGAAGCCGCGAGTCTGGAAGAAGTTGTGAATTGACCAGCTGATACAATTGCGAACTCGAGCGACCGCGCCGAATGTGTTTGTGCGTGGTCGCAAATGAGCGATCTCACGCAAAAACTCCATGCTGTGCCCTTTTTTTTGGAGCGGGTATGTCATCGCATCAGCAACACCCAGGATCGTCAGCGATGTGGCGTGGAGCTCAATCCGCTGCCCTTTGCCGGGCGATTCTTTCAAGACACCTTCAACCGCGATACTGGCTCCGGTGGTAACATCTTTAATTGATACGTCATAACCAGGCACAATATTTTCGACGACGATTTGCAGGTTCTTGATGCAGCTGCCGTCATTCAATTCGATGAAAGAAAACCCGTTTTTGGAATCTCGACGAGTTCTCACCCAGCCTTTGGCAATGAGCGTGGTTTCCGGTTGTCCGTCGCGGAGAATTGTGGCGATGCGATTGAGAGGCATGGGTGTCAGCGTTTTCAGTTTTCAGATGTAAAAGTTGAAATATCAAAATTTGAAATCCGGACTTATCGTTGTTTCTTCACAAGGGCTTTTACCGCGCCGCTCATTTGAATCTTCAGGTCACCGGTGCACCTGGCGGCGGCAGGAACGTTGACTCGCAAATGCAGCTGGCCATCTTTCTTAGGTGTGTACTCCAGTTTGTCGTTTACAACAAAAGGCTCACCTGGTTTTCCATCGGTGACGATGACGCCAATCAGTGCTCCAAAGGGCGCGGAGGCGACATGGTCAGTCGCAGGCTCTTTGGTCGATAGTCCCGTGAGTGGTATAGCCGTCATATAGTTCATCTTGTACTCGCCCGCAGCGGTCAGTCGAAATGCTTTACCTTCAGTCACTTCGCACACGGGGTTGCCCCAGAACTTAGAGACATCAAGCTCAAACTTAAAATCGTTATCCTGCATCAGCACTTCGTTGATGCGGTCCATCTCCTGCTTGAGCCCGTCCAGTTTTGGATTGATATGTTCTACTTTTCTCAGAACAGTTAAAGCCTCTTCGTTATCGCCGTTCTTGAGGTATTCCTTGGCGACATCCATGTATTCCTTAAGCAATCCTTCTTCCGCCTTAGAAAGGCGAACCTCAAGCTGGACGCTGTTTGCCCCATCTTTCTCGTTGTCTTTCTCCTTCTCTTTACTGCGGTTGCTTTGAGCGTAGGTTGTCTGCGATGCTAACAGGAGCAAAAAGGTAACGATTGCAAGTTTATCAAAAGTGATTTGTGTCATAAGAGTTTCTGGGTTTCCTGGAGTATTGAGATTGGCGTGACAAACAGGATCAACCATGTAGCCATGGACGCATGTAGAGTCGCGGTTCGGCGGATCTTAGTTAAACTTTGCGAACATTGTCATGCAACCAGGTCGATCTGGTCGCAGATCACAACAAGTTGTGAGGGCCTTTCTGACAGAAAGATTTCTCCGTGCACGATATGCCATCACAGCTCACAGGAACATCGTCAGAACTGCAAATTTTTCATCCAATTCACGGAGCGGCGCCGTGTTCGCTGGTCAAATCCCCAGTTTGAAGCCAGCATACGCAGAGTCAACTGCCTGACCTGAATTCTGATACTCTCCGCATACCTCTGGAGGACCCGCCTCGTGATCACTGCCCGTTCGATGTACTGCCTGCCCATCTTGTTTTTTGCCGGTTCAGCCTTTGGATTTCAAGCTGCGAAGCCCATCACCTCTTCACCCGTCATTACCACCGACACTCCCGGTTACTCGGCGAAGATTGAAGCGAATATCAAAGGCGCAAAGAATCTGTATTTGGTGGTGACTGATGGCGGCAACGGCTTCGGCAGCGACTGGGCCAACTGGGCCGAACCGAAACTGGTTGGCAGCAAAGGCGAACTGAAACTAACCGATCTGAAATGGAAGAACGCAACGGCCGACTGGGGCAATGTGGCAATCAACAAGAATGTTGACGGCGGCGCCATGAAGATTGCCGGGAAGCCGGTTGAGTTTGGGATCGGCACTCACGCGAACTCGATCATCCATTTCGAGCTACCGGAGGGCTACGAAAAATTCGTTGCTCGAGCCGGCATCGACAACGGCGGCAGTGATCAGGGCATGGGCAGCAGTGTGCAGTTCTTTGTTTACACGTCTGCTCCGGGACCGATCGGACAGAATGCTCCGGTCGACCGCACTCCCGAAAACGCCGTGGCAGGACTCGATGTGACCGATGGCGTCGAACTGAATCTGTTTGCAGCCGAACCAATGCTGCTGAGTCCATCGAATATCGACATCGATCATCTCGGCCGCGTTTGGGTTTGCGAAGTCGTCAACTATCGACGCTTCGCCAACGGCAACAATGCGGAACGAGTCGAAGGTGACCGCATTCTGATTCTGGAAGACACCAACAACGACGGCATGGCCGACAAGGAAACTGTCTTCTATCAGGGTCGCGATATTGATTCGGCTCACGGAGTCTGCGTGCTGGGTAATCGAGTCATCGTCTCCGCCGGCGACAGCGTGTTCAGCTTCTACGATGATAATGGCGACTCCAAAGCCGATCGCAAGGAAGTGCTTTTCACGGGCATCAAAGGGACTCAGCACGATCACGGGATTCACAGCTTTACGTTCGGCCCCGATGGTCGACTTTACTTCAACTTCGGCAACAGCGGCGAAGAGCTGCACAATCCGGATGGTTCGATCGTCATCGACGTGGCTGGAAACGAAGTGCGAGCTCAACGAAAACCGTATCAGGAAGGCATGGCGTTTCGCTGCGAACTGGACGGAAGCAAAGTCGATACGCTCGGCTGGAACTTCCGCAACAACTGGGAACTGTGCGTCGACAGCTTCGGCACGGTGTGGCAGTCTGACAACGATGACGACGGCAACAAAGGCGTTCGCATCAACTATGTGATGGAGTACGG
>JANOZG010000696.1:0-4411 GCA_031429275.1 Planctomycetota bacterium | reverse complement strand
CACCACGTTAAGTTCATCGAAGCCAAGATCGCCGCGATGCGCTGATTCGGCAGGACAATCACTATTTGTGCTCTGTCAACCTTTAGAATTGGGGTTGAGTTGTATTTGTACGACGGACTTCCAGTCCGTCGGCGGCAACATTTATCCATGGACTGGAAGTCCGTAGTACCCCAAAAATGAGCCTTGACAGAGCACCAGGTTTCGTATCAGGACGGCCTGAAAAGGCCGTCCTACATCCGTCTCACAAGCATCGCCAATACTTCGAAATGCTGCGTAAACGGAAACATGTCAAATGGCTGCAGATGTTCAATCTGATAGTCTGCTGCGAGGCGTTTGATGTCTCGGTGCAGTGTTGATGCATTGCAGCTGGAATAGAGCAGCAACCGAGGCCTCAGCGACTGAATCAACGCCACGGTTGCGGCATCCAGGCCTCGCCGAGGCGGGTTGCAGATGATCGCATCAAAGTCCTTTTCTGCGAGTCTGTCGGCAGTGATTGCCTCAAGACTGCGACAGTGAAACTGCACATTGGTTCGACTGCTTCTGGTGGCCGCTTCCGCCGCACTGGCGATCGCATTTACGGATACATCAATGCCAACAACAGTACGTGCTTGAACGCCAGCCGTTAGCGAAAACGCCCCAGCGCCGCAGTAGAGATCGAGCAGATTTTCCACCGCCTGTTCGCGGATGATCGATCCTGCGGCCGCATACAACTCCGCTGCCACTTCGTAGTTCGTCTGAAGAAAACTCTGCGGCCCGATCAGCAATTCTGTGTCTCCGAAGCGAATCAGAAGATTTGTTTGCTCTGAGATCAGGATTTCTTCCGTGCCGGTAATCGTCGATGAACGAGCCGGTTGCAGATTGATCGACATGACGGCGACGAGCTGCTTTTCAGCATCGGTCATCCTCTGCCAATGGCTGCGAATCCGATCCACGGCTTCACGAGATCGCAGCACGAACTGCACCATCAATTGCCGATGAGTAGGCGAACAGGTAAGCACTACAAACTTCAGTTCGCCACGATCGGTCTGCAGATCGTAAGGTGACAGCCTGGCGTCGCGAATGATCGCTGGCAATTGCTGAGTGAACTCGTTGATCAGCGGATGATGAAGCGGACAGTCATTGACTGCGACTACTTTTTGTTGATCGTCGTAAAACCCGAGCTGCGAGTGTTCAAAAGTTCCGTTCACAGCCAGCTTCGCTCGAATGCGACTGCCAGCGACGTCGCGGCACTGCACGAATGGGTGTATCAACGCATCTGGAAACAACTGTCTCAGCACGCCGATTTTTTGTGCCAGCGTTGCTTCATATGTATTGTCGAGCAAACTACAGGAGCGGCAGTGGTGAGATTGAAAGTGTTGGCAATGCATCACGGTTTTGGAATTCGATTCAGCGTGTAATACGCAAAAGGATGGAGCAGTGGTTCTCCGTCGAGACTGCGGACACCGGCGGCGGCAAGTTCATGCACGAAGAGTTGTCGCAGACCGTTGATCTGGAGCCGCACATTCAAACCATCATCTGAAACCATTGCGTGAGTAATCTCAAGATCCTGCTTCTGGATTTCGTCGCTGCCGTATGATGATTGATACAGATAGGTGTAATTGTTCATTGTGTAGGACGCCGGATCAGCGGCTGACTTCTTATCCACCGGCCTCGTAAAGACTAATTCAAAACCATCAGGTTGAGCCTTCATTTCCTTGATCTCAAAAGGCACTTTACCCGTCCATACCAATCGCTGCAGGCCGTAGGACGCTGTCCCCAGACTGCTCCAGCCGCGATTTGTCAGCCCCACAAACATACTGCCGTCGGTGCCCTGAGTCATCCGCAACACAGCCGAGGCAAAGCCGTTGCGAAAAGGAAAGCAGGCTCCCTGATATTCACCATCGATCTTTTCCAGGAACACGCGACTCATGCCCGCCTGAGTGAACTCGCCGACAAACAGTTGACCGGCAAAAGGTCCGAACTTGCCGTCACTTGCATCCAGCATGATGTCTGTCGTGGACTGTCCCATCTTCTTGTACGGAAACCAGACGGCAGGCGGGACCAATTGAGGAAAGGATTTCATGGCATCAGGAAACGGAACTCCATCCGGCACACTCTTGACACCGTGAATCGCGGAGCCAGGCTCATTCATCGACGCCAATGCCTCAGCGTGATGAAAGAACACCCCGTCTCGCATATGATGCAACGTATTCGTGCCCACCCAGTTGCCTTGCTGATCGGTATAGAACATATCGCCCGCCGCATTCGCACCAATGCCGCACGGCGATCGCATGCCGGCGCAGACTGGAAGTAATTCGCCGCTCGGCGTCACCTTCATGCCCCAGCCTCGCCACAATCCCTGACGATAATTGAGCGTCGGTTCGTGAATTGTGCTTTTAAGTTCTTCGCCTTTCAGGCCCAGACCAATGTTCAGCGTGACCCACAGATTGCCGTCTCGATCCAGCTTTGGTCCGTAAGCATATTCATGATAGTGACCAGTCACGCCCCAGCCTTTGGCAACAGTCAGATATTCATCTGCCTCATCATTTCCGTCGGTGTCTCGCAATCGCGTGAGTTCTGTGCGCTGGACGGTGTACAGTGAATCATTGTGAAACAGCAATCCCAGTGGTTCGTGCAGAGCGGTCGCAAATCGATGATAGGTCACGTTTGAAGGAGGATCTTGATAGACGCCATTCAGAATCCAGACTTCCCCTTTGCGAATGGCAACCGCTACACGATGATCATCGAGTACCGCGATGCCGCTGACTTCCAACGTTAATCCATCCGGTGCTGGCTTCCAGGTCTTCGCGCGAGAATCGGTTTGAGCCTGTGAGGTACTCACTGAAATGAGTTTATAAAAGTCGTTTTCGGTCTGTGCTTCTGTGTTCTGCGCATTCGCTGCGCGCGAACAAATGGCGAGTGATGAGATGATCAGAGAGCATAGCCATCGATTCATTGGGCAGTGTCGCGTCGGAATGGTCAGAGTGTTCTCTGTCAGCCAAAAATCGAAGTTTACAAGAACGAACCGTAAACTGTATCCATTCGGCGTCAATAAAATCAGCACCGTAACTCGACTCTCCAGAGTCGAGCACCTTTGGACAGCCTTTAAGACCGCAGTCACAAACCTCAAGAGTCCGATTGTGTGGCAGCCGGTAAAGTGTCGCCTGTTATCAACACATGTTGCCAAGTGTTGCCATGGCATGTCCGTACGGATCCGAATGCTGTTTCGGCTCTCATCTGCCGTTTTTTGCAGAGTGAAGATGTTGCCGACTCGCAACATCGGCCCGAACAGCGGTTTACAAACTGTAAACCCCGGAATGCGAATTATCAAACGGCGTAACTTGCTATAGGCAAACATCTTAACGCTCACGTTGTGGGGAAGAGTGCGTTTTGCTCTTCGCGCGCAAAGGCGATTGGCACGCGGTCTGCTTTACACCTGAAATATCAACCGAGCCTCACAGTGAAGCAGGCGACAAAGTGACTGAGACTCATCGAAACTGGGTACTCATCACGAGGTGTAAAGACAAGAAACGGGAGAGATCGCAATGAACATTTTGAACGCACTGCAGAACGACGAAAACGGCTTTGTAGTTTCTGCTGAATTGGTTCTGGTTGGGACCATTCTGGTGCTCGGCATGATCGTCGGCATGACAGAACTGTCTTACAACGTCAATCAGGAACTTGAAGACCTCGGCTCAGGCATCGGTGCTATCAATCAGACCTATTACTATACACTTGCCAGCGGCAAGAAGGGCGAAGCTGTTGGAAGCACATACCTTGACTTCCAGGACGAATGCGACAACAGCTGCGACATCACCTGCAACACACCAGGTCGCAGCGAGCAGAATGGTTACTAATCTCCTCGGATGACTTCATCCAAACAAGGGGTATCGGTCAATTGGCCGAGCCCCTTTTTTTGTTATTGCGTCTGTCCTTTCAAGGAAACGCAATCCATTTCTCGATCATCGCGGGTTCCAGAAACAGCAATAGACCGGCGATCATGATCCAGCCGAAGAGTTGCAGATTCATGACAGCCTCGAACACCAGATGCATGACAATTCCCGTCAGCACCACATACGGTCGCAGTTCGTAAATCCAGATCAGAGTTCCCAACGCCAGTTCTTCCAGCAACGTGCCCCATGTGGCCATGCGAATGAAAAACGGGCGGAGCATCCAGCGCGGCGGGCGATGCCGAAGATAGGTATCCACCCACACCGGATACCAGGCCGCCGTACCGTTCCACCACATTTTGCCTCGCAGCTTCCACCACACCGTCCGCACGTAAATGATTGAAATCAGGATCTGCATCAAACGCAGCGGCCATGGATCAACGGCGGGAAATCCGACTGTCCCTGAAATCCCTGCATCCACAGAAAACGCATCACCCGCCGAACTGAACATCGCCAGAAAACTCATCAGACGCAGCACTGTA
>JANOZG010000695.1:0-14936 GCA_031429275.1 Planctomycetota bacterium | reverse complement strand
GCGCGACGGATTCGGCTGGCAGGACACACACGAGACTCTGAATACTTTCATTTGGGGACCAGACGGCTGGCTGTACGGCTGTCATGGAGTCTTCACGCATTCCAAAGTTGGTAAGCCGGGAGCAACGGATGAAGATCGTTTGCCACTCAACGCCGCGGTCTGGCGATATAATCCTCAAAAAGATATTTTCGAAGCGTTCATGAACGGCACGAGCAATCCATGGGGAGTCGACTTCAACGACAAAGGCCAGGCATTTATCACGGCCTGCGTGATTCCGCATCTTTGGCATGTGATACAGGGAGCCCGCTATCATCGACAGGGCGGGCAGCACTTCAATCCGTATACGTACGACGATATCAAGACGATTGCCGATCACCAACACTACGCTGGCAACCTGGGCGATTCCGCCTGGTGGGGGCATGAACCCAAGGCGGCCGGAGCAACTCTCGATGCTGGCGGCGGACACGCTCACTGTGGCGCTATGATCTATCTGGGCGATAACTGGCCGGATGAATATCGCAACAAGATCTACTTCAACAACGTCCATGGCAATCGGATCAACTGCGACGTGCTGGAACGCGAACAAGGATCAGGCTTTGTGGGTCATCACGGTCAGGATCTGATGCTCGCAAACGATCACTACTACCGAGGCATCAATCTGCGATATGGTCCCGACGGCAGCGTTTACCTGATCGACTGGTACGACAAAAACGCCTGCCATCGCACGAATCCAGAAATCTGGGATCGAAGCAATGGACGCATCTATCGCATCTCGCACGGCACACCAAAAACGCAGTCGGTAGACATGCATCAAATGAGTGATGCTCAGCTCGTGGAAGCTCACAGTCACCGAAACGACTGGTATGCCCGAATGGCACGCAAGACTCTCATGGAAAAAGGGCTTTCTGCCGACGCGACTGCTGCGCTGTCGAAGCTTGCTGGTGACACTTCGCAACCTCTCGAATTGCGATTGCGCTACCTTTGGACCTTGCATGCGTGTGGTGCCATCCACGAAAAGATGACACTGGAATTGCTCGCCGACAAAGAAGATTATGTTCGAGCCTGGGCCATCCAATTCGAACTGGAGGATAAGTCCGCATCCGATTCTGTCGTGAATCGATTGAAGGAACTCGCTGCGACCGATGCGTCTGCGGTCGTCCGGATGTATCTGACATCAGCCCTGCAGCGACTACCCAGCAATCAGCGATGGGATATTGCGTCTGCTCTGGCGATGCATGCCGAAGATGCAAATGACCACAACCTCCCGCTCTTGCTATGGTATGGAGTTGAGCCGCTGGTGGCAGATAATCCAAAGCAGGCAATTGAGTTGGCCATGACGGCGAAGATTCCGACGTTGCGACGCTTCATCTTCCGCCGTGCTGCTGCCACGAATGAAACACTACCCGCCGTCGTGGCGGCGCTTGGCACTGCGAAAGGCGAGGAAACACAACAGCTCATCATGGAAGAAATGATGGCGTCATTTGAAGGGCGTGTCGCCATTTTAATGCCGGAATCATGGAAAGGGACGTATGAAGTGCTTGCCAAAAGCAATGAACAGTCCATCCGCGACCGCGCAGACCAGCTTGCGGTGCTGTTTGGCGACCAACGCGTTTTCGGGGCAATGCGAACATTACTCGGCGACGCGAAGCAGGATATCGTTCGCCGTCAGGAAGCATTGAGCGTTCTTGTCAAAGGTCAGGACAAAGAATCGGCCGACGTTCTGCTGAGCGAAGCAGTTCTCGCGAATGTCGATCTGCAGCCATCTGCAGTGAAAGCCCTTGCAACGCTCGGCAGCGACAAGACACCAACAGCTTTGCTGCGTCGATACAATCAACTTAGCAACGACGCGCGTTCGGATGCCATCAACACACTGGTATCACGACCGGCCTGGACCAAAGAGCTCCTGACAGCTGTGGGTAGCGGAGCAGTACCGAGCGGTGACCTCGGCGCTTATCACGTGCGACAGATTCTTTCCTTCAACAACAAAGAGCTGAACGAGTTACTTAAAGCTCATTGGGGCGAGATTCGCGAAACCGCCAGTGATCGCAAAGTGCAGGTTGCTGCCTGGAAAAAGGAACTGCCACCTAAAGTTCTGGCCAAAGCCAACCTCGGAAACGGACGACGTCTATTTTCAAAGACATGCCAAAACTGTCATCGCCTTTTCGGCACGGGCGGCCTGATTGGTCCTGATATCACTGGCTCTAACCGAGCCAACCTCGATTACATTCTGGAAAACATACTGGACCCCAGCGCCGTTGTGGGGCGTGATTATCAGATGACAGTGGCCGCCCTGCACGATGGTCGCTCGATCAGCGGACTACTCAAACAGGAAACTGACAGCGCGCTGACGATTCAGACGATCAATGATAAAGTCGTGGTGCCGAAGTCTGAAATCGACGAACGCTGTTTGTCCAATGTCTCAATGATGCCGGAGCGGCAGCTTGATCCCATGACAAAAGAAGAGGTTCGCGATCTGATTGCTTATCTCGGCAGCGCGAATCAGGTTGTTATCGCCGGACCTGTATCACCGATCGACGCAAAGACGGGAAAGGTCCCGGGAGCCCTTGAGGGCGAAGCAATGAAGATTGTGGAAAAGACTGGCGGCACTGCGGTGAGTCAGAATATGGGCGGCTTCAAAGCGGATCGCTGGAGCGGCACTGATCATCTGTGGTGGACCGGAGCAAAGCCAGGCGACAAACTTGGACTGGAAATGGCTGTTGAACAGGACGGCGATTATGACGTTGAGATCGTCCTTACCCGAGCGAGAGATTATGGCATTGTGAAAGTGGCGATCGATGACGTTGTACTTGACGCGGGCGTGGATCTTTACAATGGTCCTGCCGTGATCACCACTGGAGTTTTGACGTATCCAAAAGTTGCATTGAAAAAGGGCAACCATCGTCTGAATCTGGAGATCATGGGTGCAAATCCAGAGGCAGTCAAAGGCTATATGGTAGCGATTGACTACCTGCGATTGGTGCAGACCAAATAACAGTCGGTCATTTCGATTCTGCTACTCCGGATAAACGGCTCGAACGGCGCGTCCGCTGGAACCCTGCGTTGGAATCGGCTGGGCATATTCGGGCGGAGTCATTGTTCCACTTGCAGGTTGAATGTGAGACTGACGCGGTTGATGTTCAACCGTGCTTCCATGCTTTTGCGGAAATGTTCGAATTGTGGTTTCGATCTGCTTTTCCTGAATTACGTTCTGATTGTCTGAAGTTGTCAGCTGCATTTTGATAAAGCGAGACAGTTTCATTTCCAGAGGCAGACCCGTTGGCCGGTCCACGATACAGCGGCCGAGACTCTGACCACCAAGGATTCGAAGTCGTCCCACATCCGATGGCGCTCCTGCTTCGCCGGCTGCGACACGTCCGGTAATTTCAATTTCGGCAGACTCTTTGTTCAACGCAGCAAGACGATAAGTAGAGGTAAGGTGAATTGGCACGGGCTGCATCAGACGACGCTCTCTGGTCCATTGATCGCCTGGTATCACTCGAGTTGCAGCAGATTCATCAACACTGTCGTCGTATGGCAGCAGTCCGATGGAGTCATCGACAAAATTTGCCACACCATCGTCACCAAATCGACTGCTGATTTCAGAAAGCAGTGTCTCGCGGCGAGAAATCGGCACGTTGTAAACACAACGTTCCAGAAACTCTTTGTATCCGACAAGTTCGCGAATACTGTTGTTGCGACCTAGCCAAAACGAGAATCCGTTATTCACCATACCAGCGTAGGGAATAACATCCCACGGGATTTCGCCCTGATGACTCCCGGAGTCGTACGAAAGCAACTGCCCGTTAATATCATGCTGATAGGCAACGCGACTGTATATAACGCCCAACAGGATTGCATCGGCCTTCACATCCTCGACCGTGATGATCATTGTCAGCTCTAATTTGGTGCGAGCCATCGCTGGTGAGATATCTGACTTCTGTATCAGAGTCTGCTCCACCGTTTTTACAAGCGGAAATCGATCACCATGCAGCAGGTGCAGTTCAAGCTTCTCGCCGACCGGCTGTGGGCGTTGTGATTTTAGTTGACTCGGTTGGGAGGTCTTGCTGACGGTCCTCATGCGTTGCTCTTCAGATGCGGAGCCTTCTGCGCCGCTGGCAAACTGATCGTCAGTCTCTGATAAGTCCGGAGATTCAACGTCCGGCCCCAGCATGTCGCTCATGAAGTCATCGCTGTCGGTGTTTGCGGGCTCTGAATTCCCGCAGCCGATTGCTGCAGATAATGAGAGTACTGTGAAGAGAATTGTGTACTTTGAAACCGCCATCGAACTGCTCCCGTCCCTGGGTTTGACAGCCCGCGATCGGACTGCAACGAATTCGAATCTACCACGAAGGACAGGTCACGGTAAAGATGCAAGTGGCAATCTATGGCGTGCGAAACAAGTTGTGATCGCGCCGGCCGAAATGAAGTTTCCAGTCAGGGCCCACTTCGGCAGATTCTGCCGATTTTGATTTCGACGCAAACGCTTCTTTTGTGTCTTCCCGGTGTTTCTGGACATGCACCCGCAAACTCTTCAGCGCGAGACGCCAGCCGATTTCCAGCCCAGTATTGGCTATCGCCTCAGGCTCAGGCAACACCGTCCTTTCTGCGTACTCATCGTGCTGATTCAAGGCATGGCAGCGACGTCGGGAGAGAACGAATGTTGCGTTTTGGCAACATGAGGAATCCCAATTGCCACCTGCTTCACGCTCGACGTGTATGCAGAACGTGAATCTGTTGAGGAAAATAGGAACTCCGCAATCATCGAAAAGCGTGGAAAAGGACAGCCGCAACTGCCCGATCAGTTTCCACTGGGCGGCCCCATAGCTCACAAATCCCAGAGGCGCGCGCGAAAAAGGCATTCGTTTTGCGATTCAGCGGAACACAACATCTGAATTCACAAATCTCTCTGCAGTTTTCTGACCCCGATTGATTCCTCGCTTTTTCTACTGGACGGATGAAACGTGAAATTAGCTTACCTCACCGAAGTTGCAGCAATCATGGCCGCACACAGCCAGATTTTTATTGAGCAACAGCAGGAAGTAACAACTGAAGCCGTTGGCGACTACTACATCCTGAGTCGAAATCGCTTCAATCGCTGGATGCGGGATTTGGATGACCTTGAACGCGGCTCGGCGATTCAGGATCCACTGCATCAGGTTGGACTCATCGCCGGTCGATCAGCAACGCGCGGTATTGCGGAACAGATTCTAGTCAATGAAATGGTCACCCGTGTCTGGACTTTGTTGTTGCTGGCGCGTGACGCTCACAATGGTATCGATCGCATTCGGCCTGTCGCTCGTAACATCCATATGGGGCATCTGGCAGTCCGCCAAAAAGCTCTTGGCGTCTTGCTTTCAGACGACCGCTTGTCGCCAATTGATCTGCTGGCGATAGAAAAACTTCGAAAATCTACAGAGCGGTGGACTGACCTGTTGTGTTGTTCGATAATGGGTCAATTTGAGCTATGGGACCTGGCGTTCGACAAAGACCGCGCGAAAGAATTCCTCCGCGACCGAACCGATCAAGCCGCTCTTAGTCATCGCAGTCGCGGATGGGTGTTAATTCTTGCGGGTCTGCGACACAGTTTTCAGGACGAAGAAGGTCTCTCAGCTTTGGTACACAATGATGATTGCCGCCTGGTGCGTCTGATGCTGAACTGCTTCCCGCAGGATGCCCCTGAAATGACATTCTGGATGGGCTCAAAAGTTCGCGCAGCAAAACAATGCTGATTTAGACGAGCTCTCGCATCGGTTCTCGGATGTCCACAAGAAACTGTGGACGTCCGGTTGGATCGGCAATCGTTGTGTTCATCACATCAATGCCAAGATTGTGATAGGCTGTTCCGACAATTTCCTGCATATCGACAGGACGAACGGCAGCATATTCACCCAGCCGATTCGTGGCACCAATGGCTTGTCCGGTTCGCATACCGCCGCCAGCCATCAGGGCACAACTCACTTGCGGCCAGTGGTCTCGCCCAGCGCCCGGATTAATTCGCGGTGTGCGACCAAATTCGCCCCAGACCAGAATCGTGACGTCATTCAGCATGCCACGTTCTTCCAGATCCAGGACCAAAGCACTCACCGCCTGATCGAGCTTTCCGCCATGATCACGCACAAGATTGAAGTTGTCGCCGTGACTATCCCAGCGGCCAAACGACAGCGTCACCGAACGGACGCCGGCTTCAACAAGTCGTCGTGCCATCAGAATGTGGTCGTTGCAGGTGGGAGCACCATCGTATTGAAACTTGTAAGGCTTCCCGTCACCGTATCGGTCGCGAACTTCCTGTGGTTCTTTGCTGATATCCAGAGCATCTGCGAGATTGCTGGATGTGAGCACACCGAACGCTGCTTCGGTGAAACTATCCATACCCTTCATCGTGCCTGTCGCATCAGCCGAACGTTTGAGTTGATCAAGTCCCTTCAGGAGTGACCGTCGATCTTCCAGTCGATCCAGTGAAACGCCATTGAGCGTCAGGTCATCCATGCCGTTTCCACTTGGTCGAAACGGCTGAAAAGCTGCGCCCAGAAATCCAGGAGAACCAGGTTCTGACCATGGTCCATGTTGCGTCTTCGCTGCCAGCGCAACAGCTGGTGGAATGCCGGCATCTCGCGGCCCATACATCTTCGATACCACGGCCCCGATCGCGGGTCGGCCGCCGATCGATTCGATGCTTCGACGATCCCAGCCGGTCATACACTGAAACGCATCGTGGGCACCGGAGCAGCCAACAACCGATCTTACGACGACAAGGCGATCCATGATCGCAGCAAGTTTTGGAAAACACTCGCCGATCTGAATGCCAGGCACGTTCGTGTCAATTGGACTGAATTCGCCTCGAATCTCGCGGGGAGCTTCGGTCTTGATTTCCCACATGTCCTGGTGCGGCGGACCTCCGCCAAGGAAAATATTGATGACTGATTTTTGTGACCCAGCATTCGCATTGCCGTTCGTCGCTTCTGCGCGCAACATGCTGGCGAGATTTACTCCGCCAACGGCTCCCATCGACAATCCGCCGATTTTCATAAAGCTACGGCGAGATACACCATCACAATACTTCGTTGGTCGTCCAAGCAATGTCAACATTTGATAACTCCGGCCAAAGAGGCGGGGAACCGGAAAGTTCGTAGGCGATTCGGGGAGAATCGCGAAGTTTTCGAAGGTGAGTTACAATTCACATCGGCCTAAAACACGCCGCGAGATTCACCTGAATTGTAGTCCAGCTTCAATCCTGCGTCAAAAACCATTAATTGGCAGGAAATTCAGCCGTTCAGCCGATAAGCGTAAACGTCCAGACCGCTCACGTCAAGAATGGCCCGGTTGTAGCGGATTTTCCACGAGATACCTCTCAATAAACGCCTGATTTTGCGACCGGTCAGATTCTGTGCCCCGAATCGGACAGGCCTTGTATTCCCCTTAAGTGATCGTCCAAACCACTGGCATTCCAAAATGCCGCTGTGCAGCCCGTTCAATCGCATTTACAGAACCACCAATCCGAAATCAGCTTTCAGCCAACTCACTGATGGTAGTGAAAACCTTATTTCTCAGTAGTGTGTGGCTGCAGAGCCGGATTAACCGGAATCAACATGCGCGTCACTCTGCCGGAAAAAACGAAGCGTTAGGCAAGTCCGTGGGAAATCCCGCGATGCTTCAATGAGATCCTCAGGTTTCTGTTTTCAGAACCAAAGCTTGGGTAACGCACCAGCAAGAAGTATCAAGGTTTCAAATGCGATTCCCCAATTCACTTCAATGAAATCCTTGTCTGATATGAATGACATTGACTTTTCGAAATACTCGCGCTTGCCGTCACTACCAACGGTGGCGATTGAAGCAGTCAGGATTTTTCATGATCCGGACAGTTCCAATGAATCATTAATTGAGGTTATACGCAAGGATCCTGCGATTGTTGTTCGATTACTCAAGGCGGCAAATTCCGCTCGTTACGGCAGTCGCAGTGAAGTCACCGATTTGATGCGTGCCGTCATTATGCTGGGACGTGCCACGACCGCGTCGCTGGTATTGAGCTTTTCGCTAGCGCGACAGTCCATGGAGACTTCAGGCTATCTTGACTATTTTCGCCGATTCTGGCTGCGAACATTTGTGCAGGCAACAGCCGCTGAGATCCTTGCTGCCCAGTTCGGATCGACCGCCTTTTGTGGCGACTGCTACACGACCAATCTGCTCGCCGGTCTTGGCAAACTTGCCTTGCTGCGGGCTGAACCCGAAAAATACGTTGAAATCCTGAAGACCTCAGAAGCCAGGAATTCGTCTCTCACCACCATTGAACAGGAGGTGCTTGGTTTTACGAATTGTGCGCTGTCCTCATTTCTCCTGAAGCAGATGGGACTGCCGGAACGTTGCCACCTTGCGATCAGGGCTATCAACGATTCTTCAGTGACCGACATAGAAGCGGACGCAATGAAAAGTCCGTTAGTGGTGATTACACGAATCGCCAACGCGACGGCCAGTTTGATCTGCGATGATACTCCTGCCCTTGCCATACTTGCACTCCGGGAGACAATGGAAGAGATTGAGTCCTTTAACGGCCTTTCTGCGGAATCTTTAATCGCCGAAGTGAATGCTCGCCTCGAAGCTTCGACGGAAATGTTCAACATTGATCCTCCCAAATTGCCGCCAGCAGGTGAATTGCTTCAGGATGCTATGGACCAACTGTCTCGCTACGCAATGATGGTTGATGACAATCTGAATTCCGGCGTACCAATCGAATTGCTTGAAGAAAACGGAAGATTGAAACGCAAAGTGGAAGATCTGCTGTTGGTTTCACAAGTTGATGGCTTGACGGGTGTCTACAATCGAGCCTTCTTTATGCAGCAATTCCATGAACACATCGAACTGCATCGCGTGCGTGGTCAGGCAATGGGCCTGGCGGTAATCGACATCGATCACTTCAAGAATATCAATGATAACTATGGTCATCAGGCTGGCGATGCAGCCCTCAGAATAATCGCTGCTACACTTAAAAACACGATGCGTGAAACGGATGTTGTTGGTCGATATGGCGGTGAAGAATTTGCGATTCTGCTTGAAGACGCTACTCCTGAAGGACTTGCAATCGTTGGCGAACGACTTCGCGCCAGGATTCAGGAAGCCGTTGTTTCGTTCAACGGACAGCAGATTACCGTGACGGCCAGTGTTGGGCTTGCTGAGGGACTGATTCAGGGCTCTGCAGAAGAATTCGGAAAGAAACTTTTCGCCGTGGCTGACAGTGCTATGTATCGTGCAAAGAGTTCCGGTCGCAACTGTTTCGTCGTTGATAAAATGCTCTGCGATGAAAATTGCGATGGACAACATCCGCTTTGGCTGGAGCAAGGCGTTGGTGCCTGAATGCGTTCCTTGACGTCCTAATCAGGTCGCTTAAGCACCACCATTAGCGCGCCGCGGTTGCGATCATCATAGCCATATTGCACGATCGTACCTCGCGACTGCAAGCGCCGCAGTTCACTCATTGCAGCAAGTCGGATTCGGTCGCCGCCTACGATAACTCTCAGGAACTGCGTCGTGCCTTTCTGATGCCTTTCAATTGCTGAACGAAGCTGTTCTATCGCTTCATTGACCCGCTGTTTGCCATGCGCGATGTCGATCGTTGTGGTTGAGCCGTCAGTCTGCAACGCGATCTGCGAATCGCACTTCGGGCAAACTCGATCGGATGCTGCAACGAGAAAATCACATTCAAGACAACGCCGCTGCACTACATGCTCCGTAACTCGAGACCGGTTCCAGGCGTACGGCAGAACTGAAAATGCTGTCTAAGCTTGAGATGCTGGCCGATACGACAAGAAATTGACTAGCGCCTTTACTCAAGCGAATGCTTTTTGGTAAGGATCTTTCGTTCGCCTTATTGAATCCGACCGTCACCCCAAAACCAGACAGGGATGGCGTCATCAACATCATAAGGGCCATGAGCAAACGATAGAAGAGCCATGCCGTTGGCTTCGATCGTGGCTCTTAAATCTGACGAGCCGTTCCATGGCACCGGTCGAAAATGCAGATTTCCGTCGGACAGAGAAATGAACCCCGGCTGATACACCGGTCGACTACCGTTTGCGGTGCATGGTTCACTCAGCCGCGCGGTCACGCCTTGTTCTGCTTCAGTGACAAGGCCTGAGATCCTGCTCAGTGCTGGTCTGACGAAAAGTTCGAAGCAAACAAGACTGCTGACTGGATTTCCGGGCAAGCCGAACACCAAAGTTGTGCGTGAGTCACTTCGTCGGATTCCAAACCACAGCGGTTTTCCCGGCTTCATGTTGACGCCGTGAAAAACCTGTTCAACTCCAGCTGCTGCCAGTTGCTGTGGCACCAGATCCAGCGTACCCGCCGAAACACCGCCGCTCAGCAGAAAAACGTCATGCTGCAGCCCTTGGTGGATGCGAAGCGAAAGTTCATCAGCATTGTCACGCGCGACGCCAAGGGATATGGGAGTTGCATCACACGTCGCGACCTGAGCCATCAACATCGGTTCATTGGAATTTCGAATCGCACCGGGCCGCAATGGCTCATCAAACGGTATAAGTTCGTCTCCAGTCGCCAGCACTGCAACGGTCGGTCGCCGGAAGACGGGCACAATTGCTTCACCAAATTCTGCCAGTGCCGCAATTTGTTGGGGCTGAAGTCGAGTCCCGGCAGCCATCAATTGTGTGCCCTTTTTCGCCGCGCCGCCCTGAAGCATCAGGCAGGATCCTGCAAAAAATGCTGCGCGGGGTATGGTCACGATACGGGGATTCCCTTCGTCGAATTGAGTCCGCTCAATCGGTACGACACAGTCACAGCCTGCTGGCAAGGCTGCGCCTGTCATGATTCGTACTGCAGTGGCCGCCGTCAAAGTTTCTGACGGTATCATGCCAGCGGTCACCGTTTCAACAACGTTCAAGGTGATGAATTCCCGATCGCTGTGCAGCGTTGGTCCGGAATTCGAAAGCGTCGTGACCGCAAAACCATCCATGAGCGATTTAGCAAACGGCGGCGAGTCATGTGGCGTCTGCAAGTCGACCGCTAAGATTCTACGCAGTGCATTTTGCAGAGGCAGGTTTTCTGAAGCCAAGGGCTTCGCTTGTGTGAGAACCATGGCAAGGGCGTCAGTGACAGACAACATTGTTAGAACTCAAGATTACGGATAATTTTGAAAGACAAGTATGGTGTTTTCGGGAACGATCCGTGAGAACACGTTTTGCCAGCGATGGCCATGTAAAATACTTTCAGACTGGTTATTGTAGTGAAGGCAGTGGTTGAGCACAGCCATGTTGAAGATTGCTCCTACCAAACGTTTTTACGATCGGGATGACCGCGTGATTGCTCGAGCTCCATTTGTCACCTCATCATTCCTGCTGCTTGTCGGTCTGACGCTAAACATCTTTGAAGCAGCGAACAATCTCGCAGGTACTGCCGTTTCCGCGAATACCGCCGAGCATCCTATTTCCGTCACCGAAGCCAGCGTTTTTGTCACTCGCACCAAAGCGATTTTTCGAATCCAGATGTTTGCGGAAGATCTAATTCTGTTTCAGGGATTACAGCCGGACAGTCAGGATCGCATTTCGCCTGAAGACCTGAAACAGGGCCTTGAGGATCATCGGACTTTTTTATTGCAACACATCACCCTGCGGGACGCCAAAGGCGAACCGATCAAAGGTGATGTGACCGATGTGAAGCCCTTCGAGATTCCCGCTGACGGAATTCTCAGCACCGACATGATGCTGCATACGGCGACGTATGAATTGGAGTTTCCGTTCATTGAACCTCCAGAATTCCTGACGATACAGCAGGATATGAGTGACGAAAACTTCATCATTCCCAGCGAGATGAAACTCACCGTCCATCAAGCCGGTACCGCCATGAACTCCATGGAATCTCTGCTTCCGGGAGCGACCACAACCGTCCGCTTCGACTGGTCTCAGACGATCACCGAAGACGCCACCGACGCAGAATGGGAAACATGGTTTGCGAAACAGCGTGAAGCCACACTCGGGATCACCAGTTACAGCAGCGTCTATTCATTCATCTACATCGAACCCAACGAAATTCGGCACGAGATTCTGATTCCGCTCGCCACATTAAAAACAATTCTGCCAGTGAAGAGTCGCGACGTGGCATTTATTGAGATCGATGAGCAAGATGCGATCCGCACGCTCGTTCGTGATTGGCTGCGAGCTGACAATCCCGTCACCATCAATGGTTCTCGCGTAATGCCGGAATTCTCGCGAATCGATTTCTATGGTCTCGATCTGCGAGATTTCGCAGCTCAGGCGGCGGAGCAAAAAGTCAGCCTGGCAAGTGGTCGTGTCGGAATCATTCTGCGATACGAGACGCCTGACGATGCAGTGCATGACGCAACATTGACATGGGAAAAATACTATTCCTCAATGAATAAGATTCAGTCTGTGGTAATTTCGTACCCGGATCGTATCGACCGTTTTGAGTTTTCCAGATTCAACAAAGCCGAAGACAATGTCCTGACGTGGAAATGTAATCCAGCCACACTGCCTCAGCCGATCGCAGCGGTACCCGCCGAGATCGAGCCGCGTCCTACACTGACAATTCCGATTGCAAGTTTGCTGTGTGTTGGTGCTGCGTTCTTCAGTTTACGGATATCGAAACCGTCCGTACGACTTCTCCTCAGTGGCGTTGCCTTAATTCTGGCACTGGCGTCCTGGAGATCACTGGGAGTCACCATTGATCATCCATGGGAGCAACCTGCTGAACTGAGCGATCAGCGTGCTGCTGAGATCTTTCAGAAACTACATCAGGGTGTATATCGATCGCTGGATTTTGGCAGTGAAGATCGCGTTTACGATGTGTTGGCCACGAGTGTTGATGGCGACCTGCTGGAAAAGCTGTACCTGCAACTGCGGCAAAGTCTGGAGATGGAGGAGCAGAGCGGAGCCGTTGCCAGAATTCAGTCGATCGCTTACGACAACGGAAAAGAATCGCCACGCTCGACAACCACCGTTCCCTGGCCCGGCTTCGAGTATCATTCAACATGGGCAGTCGCTGGCACCGTCGAACACTGGGGCCACATCCACGAACGCCAGAATCGCTTCGAAGCGGTCTTCACAATCGAACCCCGCGACGGCAACTGGAAGATCACTCGCATGGATATTGCAGAACAGAAACAAGTCGCTGCAAAAACACGACTGCGATAGCTTTAACTCAACACACCAGGAATCGTCTTCCAGCTTTGAGCCACACCGGTCAGGCGTTCCTGGCGGCCGGCGTGTTCGAAGAACAGGTCATCGGGATTTAGACCGAGTGCCGTGAGAATTGTCGCGTGAAGATTCTTCACGGGTTGAGGTTGCTCGGCGGCTCGCAGGCCGATGTCGTCTGTGGAGCCAATGACGTTGCCGGCGTTCACGCCTCCACCTGCCATACGGATTGTGATTGCGCCCATTGTTGCCCTGCATCATCGGCGTGCGACCAAATTCGCCGGCCCAGATGACAAGAGTTGAATCCAGCATTCCGCGTCGCTTCAGATCCGACAGCAACGCAGCGATGGGCTGGTCAGTCTGAGCGGCGTTGCGAGTGTTGTAGTCCGTGTTGTTGTCATGGCCGTCCCAGCCAAGTTTATCGACAGCATTGTAGAGCTGCACGAAACGAACGCCTTTCTCCACCAGTCGCCGCGACAGCAAACACATGCGACCAAACAAGGCCTTGTCTTTGTTTTCATCATGCAGTCCGTAGGCATCCTGAGTTTCGTGTGTTTCCAGTGAAAGCTCGCCAATGTCGATCGCAGCAGATTGCATGCGATACGCCAGTTCATACGACGCGATACGACCGTCAAGATCGACGACTCCCGGTCGTTGTGCCGCGTGGCGACGGTTCAGGGCTTGAGCAAAGTCCAGTGTTGAACGTTGCACGTCGGCAAGTTCACTTGGGGGCTGCAGATTCAGTACGGGCGATCCTTCGTGACGAAACTGTGTTCCCTGAAATGCAGCGGGAAGAAAGGCATTGCTCCAGTTTGCAGAGCCGCCAAGTCCACCGACTTTGTACAGCAGGACATAACCCGGCAGATTCTGATTGATCGAACCGAGTCCATAAGTCATCCATGAACCGAGACTCGGTTTGCCGCTCAGAATCGCTCCAGTATTCATCAGGTATGTTGCCGGTGCGTGGTTCGAACTTTCGCTGAACATCGAGCGAACCTGGCATAACTCATCGATATGTTTCGCGGTGTGCGGCAGTAACTCCGAGACCCAATGCCCGCTTTGACCGTGCTGAGCCCACCTCCATGGACCGGCCATTAATTCATCTTTGCAGTGATTGAAGACGCCGCCAACTTTGTCGGGATTCTTCTTGAATGATTCCGGGACGGGTTGTCCATTGAGTCTGATAAGTTCTGGCTTATAGTCGAGCAGATCAAACGTCGAAGGTCCGCCATATTGGAACAGGAAAATGATCTGTTTGGCCGTGGGAGCGAAGTGTGTAAGACGCTCCGCAAGCGGCTGCATCGCATCGATGACAGGACCGGTCGTAGCCTCGGCGCGGAGTTCTTCAGCGAGCATCGCAGTCAACGCGACGCTGGCAAAACCGCCACCGGTGTGAGTCAGAAAATCTCGTCGAGAGTATGAGATCATGGAAGTCAGTCAACGTAAACAAATTCATTCAGGTTCAGTACTGCACGACACAGATCGTTAAACGAAAACTTGCCTGCATTCTTGTCTGCGTTCATCGCGTGATGATTGCGATGCCGTTTCAGAAATTCAATCGCAAGAGTCTGTTCTTCAGACGATGCGTTTCGCGACAACGCGCGGCGGAAGAGCGAATCAACAAGCCTACTCGTGGATGCGATATCATCGAAATCCTGGCGTTCTTCCATCCACAAAAGATCAGCCAGCGCCTGAGCGTACCGCACGCCTTCCGGGCTGTTCAGCAGCATCAGGGCCTGGGGGATCGTGCCGTCGAACTGGTCGTCTTCAGCCTGATCCTGC
>JANOZG010000694.1:0-6916 GCA_031429275.1 Planctomycetota bacterium | reverse complement strand
CCGAACATCGCGGCAAACCAAATCTCATGGCCGCATTCAATCGCGCTGCCCCGGGGAGTTGGGACGATGATTCAGCAACTCGGCGGGCGTTCTGAACTGCGTCACGTCGAAGCAACTCGACGACATCTGTCAATTCCTGATAGCCGTTGCACAGTTCCAGGCCTCGAATATAGAGTTCGAATCGACGAGCGACCTGGGGCTGGGTCTCGGACAGCACGGCTAACGCGGCCTGGCTCGGAGGATAATCGCACAAAAACTCAGGATGAATTCTCCAGCTGCCAATATTGGAATCAGATCCACTCCCTCCCAACTGCGGTTCCACAGCAAACGCCAGCATAACGTTTAACACATCATCAATCTGTTCTGGACAAAGGTCGTCAGGCAACGGCACTCCGGATCTGCCTGCGATGCTTATCAACTGACTTCCGGTGCATTCGAAAACATCAACTCCAAACGCACGTTGAAAAGCGTCTGAGTATGTCGTCTTTCGAAATCGGCTGGTTTCCCATTGGTCAGCGATGTTAATGCCAGTGACTTCCGCTGCGGCCTGCGTCGCTGTTCGAACTAAGGCCTCAGTCGTCTCCAGTTGTTCCAGCCATGTTGAACCAACCCCGTACCATTCAATCATTGTGAATTCGGAATTGTGGCGATCGCCTCGTTCATCCTGTCGAAAGACGCGACTCACCTGAAACATAGAACCCACACCCGCTGCCAGCAAACGCTTCATATGAGCTTCGGGCGAAGTTTGCAAAAACCATGGCTCGCCCCGCAGATTCAGAGCAAACGGTTCCAGCCATGCATCGAGGACAATATCCCGCGACAGGCAAGGAGTTTCCACTTCCAGATAATCGCGTTGGCGGAAGAACTCGCGGATAGCCTGCAGCATCTTCGCTCGAACAAGGAGTATTTGAGTCGAACACGACGGCCGCCAGCCATCAGACTCCGCATTCACCGAACGGACTCCGCTGACAACGCCGTTTGTACGGGCGATGCTGTCGGGGATTGCGGGTACTTAGCCAACGCCCAGCGAACGGCAGACGCGAGCCGGCAAATACCAGATTCGATCCCAGCAACATTCTGTACCCCGAAACTCAACCGCATCTCGCAGCGAGGTCGATTGCACCAATCGGCCGGATAGCACAGTTCGCCCGGCACATACATCACCTTATCCACCTGAGTCGCGCGTTGGAATAATTCGCTGTCGAAGCCCGTGTGGATATGGTCTGGCAAACGCATCCAGACGTACATGCCGCCTTGCGGAGTAAACCAGGAAACGCCGGGCAATCCTGCAAATTCCTGTTCGACCGTCGCAACCATCGCATCACGTTTACGCCGATAACTCTCACAGACCGTACGCACGTGTTCAGCATATTCGCCGGAGCGGATGGCATAAGCGACAATATGCTGATTCAAGTGAGCCGAACCAAAATCTTCATTGCCCTTCAGGTCCGTCACGGCCTTGACCAGACACGTCGGCAGCACGCCCATGCCAACTCGAATTCCCGGTGAAAAGCTCTTTGAAAACGTCTGTGCCAGAATCACGGTCTCGCGAGTTTTGTCCAATGACCAGATACTCGGGATCGGATCGCCATCGTAGCGAAGTTCGCGATAGGCACAGTCTTCCAGCAGGAAAATGCGACCTTCCGTGGAGTATTTCTGAACGATCTTCAACAGTTCCGGACGTCGTTCTGCTGACACACTGACCCCGGAAGGGTTGTCGAAGTCACTGACGACGTATACCAAACGAACACGATCCAATTTGCCGGCAGCGGAAATCTGTTCAAACGCTGCGGCCAGTGAATCCGGACGCATGCCGTCCGCGTCAGCCGTGACAGGAATTATCTCCGCTCCAGCGGCCTGCAGAACTCCGATGTAAACAAAATACGTGGGAGCTGCCACGAGGCAAATATCGCCGTGATTGAACAACGCCTGAGTCACGAGCGACAGCAGTTGTTGCGAGCCGGTTGTCAAGACTAGCTGTGACAGAGGCAGATCGCTGAGATCGTCAGTCCGATTCTCGATTCGTGCGAGATTGCTGCGAAAGACACGCCGCAATGTTTCCGGTCCCGGCGTGATGCCGTATTGTAGCAGCTTTCGTCCTGAATCAGGATCCGTCAACAACTCCGCAACAGCTTCCCGCACGATCCTGACAGGAAGTGAATCTTCATCGACGAGGCCTGCCGCCAATGAAATACAGTCGGCATTTTCAACCGCCTGCTGCATCAGAAACCCAATGGCCTGACCCGTTGATCTTTGAGCGTGATCACTGGCAACAATTGGCTTAATCATCTGTGAATTAATCTCTTGGGCGCGACAACAGTTCCTGAAACTCCAACGCGAACTCTTCATCGTTGGAAAGGCAGCGATTGTTCATCGCCAGAATCTTGCGAATACGTCCGACCGTCAACTTGGCCGGGCCCGTGAGTCGCAAAACTAAGTCGTCTGGATTGAATTGCTCAAGATCGCGGATTGAGTGAATTCCAAGGAACATGAATGCTTCGCGAGCTTGGAGGTCGTTCTGAAACACCACGTCCAAAGGTGCATCAATCGGAATACGTGATCGTCCAAGCTTACGGGGAAGCTTCTCGTCATGGACTCCGGACGAAATTGTCGCTTTTCGTACGCCCTTTTTTCGCTGAGCAGGTTCAATTTCGGGCACTGGCTTGCGAGCGATTGTGACAATCGGTTTAACGGTCACAAGTGGTTTTGCGACAGCAGGTTTAGCGACAACAGGTTTTGTAACCACGACCTTTTTAGGAGCAGGTTTGTTGGCCACCGTCTTTTTTGGAACAGGTTTCTTCTTCGCGACCGTACGCGGTGATTTGGTTACCTTTTTGGCAACGCGGGATGCAGGCTTCGCTGGCTTTACTGGTTTTGCCGCTTTCTTTACAACCTTCTTCTTCGCCATCGATCTCAGTCCTTCATTCACTCTGATAAACGCAGTCATCATCGCGTTCCAGCCGGGCGAAACGCACCGAACGGGGAATTCGCGTCAAGCCGTGATGATAGCGGCTTAGAGCACTGACTTACCTTAGTAGGCCCGATTGTTCCTCAAAAAAAATGCGAAGGAGGTCCTGTTCCTCGTGAGTCAGCAGTCCGACGGATCCCAAAAGGATGGTTCGAGACGCAAGCCATCGCCCCACAATATCTTCGATTTCATAGACAGGATACGCGTTTGCAGCCAAGGAAAATGCTGCTTCAGACGGCTGACGGTCGTTCATTTTGTGCTGAATCTGCGTCACTATGGCGGAAGTTTCTTCATCAAGGGCCAATTGTCGCAGTCTTGCCTTAGACGTCACCCAATGATCGTTACTCGTGGTCAGCGGAAGAGGCCCGTTCCAAGCAGATTTCAGGTTTGGCCGCGCTGACATTTGCCCCATCCTCGCCAGAGCTTCGTATCCTGCGTGGATTACGCAATGGTCGAGTGTTGAAAAATCCCTCTCTGGTTGATCGAGTCGACTCCACGTCTGAAACAGACATTCGAGCTGAATTTGAGGTGCTGTCCCCTGCAAGACAGGGAAGACATCCAGGAATCCGCTTGGATTGGCGGTCGATTTGTCCCGATCGAGCGATTCTCGCAGAAGGCAATCCAGCGTCAGCACAAACGCTGCTCGAAGTGCTGCGTAGAGCATTTCATCATTGATGGGCATGATATAGTCCGGGTTCTGGTTGTTTGATTGAACAGAAGCCACAATCTTCCCCGAATACCGCCTGAACACAAGAAGCAAGACATCCTTGGCTGACAGTATTGGTGTTGTCGAAATGCAACCATCCGTTCGAATGCAACACAAGATTCCGTGGGACGCACCAAATGTGCGACTTACGAAGCTAAACGGACTGCCGCCAGACCCGCTGGTTTCGACAACCGACCTTGTAAACACTTTTTCTACAGCGTGACAGGCATGCCTGATTGTTACCGACTCAGGTACACAAGATACTGCGAACCTGGAAGTAAGATAAATCACGCGCGTAGAATCAACATATTTTGCTTCTCAGTGTCGGGGACATCAGACGGCCTCTGGAAAAAAGAAAGCTGGCGAACTAGCATCCCGGCTCCTTTCGTAGTTCTTTTTCTGAGCCTGCTGACGAGAGTCCGGTGCTATGCCCAAAGTCAAGTTTGTCAACGAAAAGATTACTGTCGACGCCGTTGAAGGCGAAGACCTCCGAACAATCGCGCGGAAGAACGGCGTGCAGCTCTATTCCGGTCCCCATAAGATCGTCAACTGCATGGGCATGGGCACGTGCTGCAGCTGCAACGTGATTCTCAGCAAAGGCAAAGAAAACGTTTCGCAAAAGGGAATTCTTGAAGGGCTTTGGAAGTGGCTCAATCCGCTGCTGACGCTGAAAGTCTTTTCAAACCCCGACAAAGAAGTGCGACTAGCGTGTCAGACCAAAGTCAAAGGTGACGTGGAAGTCGAAACGCATCCTCCGATCAACTGGCACGGCGAAAAATTCTGGAATTGATCCCCATCGACGCCGCTCGTAAACGAAAACTCCGGACAGCGGTTCTCAAGTGGTACGATCAGCATGGCCGTCGATTACCATGGAGAATGTCGGCCGACCCGTATCGTATCTGGCTCAGCGAAATCATGCTGCAGCAGACAACTGTGGCTGCGGTCGTCCCATACTTCGAACGTTTCACAGCAAGATTTCCTGATGTTCGTGCGTTGGCATCGGCCGACGTGGACGACGTGCTGCGATTGTGGGAAGGACTTGGCTATTACAGTCGAGCCAGAAATCTGCATAAAGCGGCAGTGGCCATTCAGTTGCATCACGGCGGTGAATTCCCTTCTGATCTGATCGCACTGCAGCAACTTCCGGGCATTGGCCGTTACACAGCTGGGGCCATCGCTTCATTTGCGTTCGACCAGCCGGCACCCATTGTGGAAGCCAACACAGAGCGGCTCTACGCACGACTCATGGCGCTGACGGAAGATGTGCGAACAACAGCGAATCAACGATCACTGTGGGACTTTGCCGCAACTGTGGTCCCAAAATCGCGCCCGGGAGATTTTAATCAGGCGGTCATGGATATCGGCTCGCAGATCTGTCGGCCACAACTTCCAAACTGCGAACAATGCCCGCTAAAGTCGTGCTGCGAAGCATTTGCACTTGGCCAGCAGAATGAATTGCCTCATCGCAAACCGCGTACTGCGATCACCGAAATTGATGAGATCTGTATTGTGATCCGTCACAAAGAAAAATATATGTTGCGTCGCCGGACGGAACAGGAGCGATGGGCGGGCATGTGGGATTTTGTTCGCTTTGAAATCGATGAAGCGGACCTTGACCAGCTTCCGTTTGCAACATTGCGTAAGAGAAAAACGAAAACGTCAGTACGCAGCTTATTCACGTCGAAATCAAAGGCGCTGCCAGCGAACATCCGTAATCGAGCTAAAGAGCAGATCGGCGCGACTGTTGGCGAGGTTATTGCTGGAACGGAATTTACATATTCCGTCACCCGGTACCGTGTTCGACTCCTCGGATTCCTCTGCAATGGCGCCGCCTCAAAATCGTCAACGGTCAACAACGAGCAGTGGTTCACCATGGAGGAAATTGCAAAACTGCCGCTCTCGAAAACGGGTCGTCAAGTGGCCGATTGGCTCGCCAGTCGCTAACTCAGGCCCGCCGTAATATCCTAATGTCAAATCCGCGATCGCCTCAGGACCAACAGGTACTTTTCAATCTGCCGCTCGCCTAATTGTCATATTTTGAGTATGGCACATCCTCGTGTTTCGAGCGCGGGTTTTCTCGCCACGGAGTGACGTCAATTGCGCGTTGGATGGCAGAAGTCACATAAGGATTGACATGATATGAACACGAAACATTCCCCAAGGGTAACAAAAACGCCTCGGAAGTTAACTTCCAAGGCGTCGTGTTTTTGTACCGGTCCGAATTAGCGCGGCTTAGAATTCCCCAACAACTTCTCCACCAGATTTGGTACCCAATGCACCCCAGATCCCGTATGGACTTAGGCCGGATCCATTGGCGAAGAATGGTGTGGCTGCGAGGTTGCCGGTGTCAATGTTGTCACTTATGAATTTGACAGCACCATCGCACAGCAGAACCTGAACGCCACCAGTGTGAAAGCTGCTCGGTGTGACAATGGTCTGCTGCGAGTCAGCGTTTATGTCCCCATTCGAACCACAGGAAGGCTTGTTTGGACCAAGGATTGTGGTGAACCCGACACGTTCCACTTGACCGTCCCACATTTCTCTGCCAATTTTCCCTTTCACAGAGGTGCCGGCTATGAAATAGTCGCCATCGGCAGTCGCCAAACACGAGCTTGGATTTGTTGTAATGGTCGGAACGCTGGCAGCGATTCCCATCCGAACGGAGACTTCCCTGACGCCTGCAGCACCAATGCCGCGATTGAAACGAATGTGTTCACTCATAGCAATCGTGTTGCTCGTCCCATCCGTGATGTCGGCAATCTTAGTGCATCGCTGATATCCAAACACTCCGCGAACAGCCCGTTGACTATGAACAGAACTCGTTGCGGTATCGCCCATCGGCGAGTCCCCGATACAAAAGTTGTAATTGTTCGATCGTCGGGTATCGCCATCCCTTCCGTCTGACGGACACTGCACCATTGGAATCGGCGAACTCCAATTGGCCCATGCAGACCATCCCGGAGGCCCTCCGACTGGAATGCCATTGGCTGGATTGCCAGCTTGAATGACACCATACAAATTAGCCTGTTCAAGATACGGCAAAAGTCCTACATAACCACTCAGTCGGTTTGCATTTCCGCGAGCGTCGCCAGTTGCCCCTGGAACCGTGCCATATCCACCTTTGCGATAAACAAAACTTCCATACACATCGTGATAATTGTGAAGCGCAAGTCCTAACTGCTTCAGGCTGTTCTTGCATTGTGTGCGTCGTGCAGCTTCACGAGCCTGCTGAACCGCAGGCA
>JANOZG010000693.1:0-3126 GCA_031429275.1 Planctomycetota bacterium | reverse complement strand
AACGAAGGCAAAATGGACCCGCAGCTCACAGGCTGGCCGCTTAACGTGGACGAGCTTGATTTGTGGGCGGACTTCACTAATGCGGATGGAACGCTCAAAACCTCGCTCTATTCCGACGGTCACCTGACTCTCGGCCCCGATGGTTACGAGGTTCTCGCGGCAAAGTTGAAGTCGGTCTTGATCACCCGATAGTCAATCGTCATTTAAACCTCAGAACCAGAGTGAATGGATCTACGCGCAAAATGCCACGTTAGTATTCGAAATCGCATCAAATTCCCATGGTCGGCAGTAAATCCGCATGATCGGTCTGAAATTTGCCTGTGAATACGCGGGTTTCCAAAGTCGATGCTTGACACTTAGCGTGAAGAAAATACGCTGCATCAGTACCAACCGTTCAGAAAGTGGCAGAATCCCCTTCCGCCAGATACCTCACCTTATCTGAACTCGACCTTACCTTCGATCGACATGACGTCGATGCCTTTTGCTGGAGTGACTATATGAAGTTCGCTCAGTTCCATGCTGCCATAAAGTTCGTTGTTGTTGGCGTGTGCCTCATTGGTTCGCCCGTGATTGCCGAAGAAGCTCGGATCGAATTGAGTCCGGTTGGCGAAAACAGCTTGATCACGATTCGCAGCCGAGACGCTCGTCAGCAGTTGATCGTCACATCGATCGCTGCCGACGGATCGATCAAAGATGCAACTCGCGATGCAGCGTGGGTTGTGTCCGATCCGAAGGTTCTTGCAATCGATTCGACCGGCATGGCGATTCCGACTGCGGACGGTGACATTACCGTCACTGCAACAGTCGGTGACAAGACGACGACGGCTCACGTCATTGTCAGCGGATTTGCTACGCCGCTGCCAATCAATTTTCGCAATCAGATCGTGCCGATTTTTACGAAACTGGGATGTAACGGCGGGGGCTGTCACGGGAAGTCCGGTGGACAAAATGGTTTCAAGCTGTCGCTGCTGGGATTTTACCCTGAGGACGATTTTGAATTTCTGCGCAAGGAGTCACGCGGCCGTCGTATTTTCCCGGCAATCCCGGGTGAAAGCCTGTTGCTGATGAAGGCCATTGGTCGCAGCCCTCACGGTGGCGGCAAGCGAATGGAGAACGGAAGTTACGAATATAATTTGTTGGTGCAGTGGATTGAACAAGGAATGCCTTATGGCACCGACAGCGATCCGGTGGTAACTGGAATCCGCTGCGTGCCTGAGACACGCACAATGACTCAGAAGTCGCAACAGCAGATTGCTGTCATTGCCACTTACAGTGACGGAACCATTGAAGATGTCACTCGTATGGCGTTGTTTGAGCCAAACGAAGCTGAGATGGCGGAGTGCTCTACGACGGGTCTTGTGAGCACTCTTGAATTGGCAGGTGAAGTCGCCATCATGGCTCGCTATCAGGGACAGGTTGCAACCTTTAGAGCCACAATCCCTCTTGGCGCAGATACTTCAAAGATGCCAGAACCAATCAATCTGGTCGATACGGCGGTATTTGGGAAACTGAGGCAACTTGGCATTCCGGCTTCCGAACTTTGCGACGATGCGACGTTTTTGCGTCGAGTCTCACTGGATATTGCCGGAACACTGCCGACAAGCGAAGAAGTGCAGTCATACCTTGCGGATACATCGGCCGATAAGCGAGATCGCCTGATTGATCGATTGCTTGACAGCCCTGCATATGCGGATCAGTTTGCGAACAAGTGGAACTTCGTCCTGCGCAATCACAAGGAGAACGGCGAAGACACACCGGGAACGATATTGTTTCATCAATGGTTGTGGGACCAGATCTACAACAACACGCCATACGACCAGTTTGTGCGTTCGATCGTGACTGCCTCCGGTGACCCGCAGATAAATCCTGCGGTCACATGGTATCGCGACGTGGACAGCACAGAGGAACAGGTTGAAGATACGGCTCAACTGTTCCTTGGTCTCCGTATTCAGTGTGCTCGCTGTCATCATCATCCGTTTGAAAAGTGGAGCCAGGACGACTACTACGGTATGGCCGCGTTCTACGGTCGAGTGGGCAAGAAGACGATTCCGAACGGTGCTGCCAATATGCGAGACCGTCGCGTCTTTCACAATGAAGGCGTCGCAACGGCAAGCAATCCTCGTTCGGGTAAGGCGTTGAAGCCAACCGGGCTGGGCACTCCAGCTTATGACATCCCGGCCGACAGTGATCCTCGTGTGAAACTGGCGGACTGGATGAGCGATCCGAAAAACCCGTTTTTCGCGAAGTCATTGGTCAATCGGTACTGGAAGCACTTTTTCAGTCGCGGCATCGTTGAGCCGGAAGATGACATGCGTGCCACAAATCCCCCCTCAAATCCTGAGTTGCTGGATGCGTTGGCATCGCACTTCATCAAGTCAGGATTCGATCTTAAGGATCTGGTACGCGTGATATGCCGCTCACGAACCTATCAACTGAGCGCGCTGCCAAATGAATTCAATGCCAACGACAAACAGAATTTTTCGCGGTATTACCCGCGTCGCCTGAGTGCGGAAGCGTTGTATGATGCGTTTCATCTGGTAACGGATACATCTGAGAACTTTGGTGGAATGCCAGCCGGAACCAAAGCACTGCAGCTTGCGGACGCTTCGAATTCGACTTATTTCCTACAGGTGTTTGGTCAGCCAAAAGGTGACACGGCCTGTGAGTGCGAACGCAGCATGGATGCGAATCTGGCTCAGAGTCTGCATCTGCTGAATGGCAAAGAGATTCAGGACAAGATCGGCCGTGATGGAGCTCGTACGGCTCGTTTCGCTGCTGAAGCAGATCGACCAAACGAAGAACGCGTCAAGGAACTCTATCGCTGGGTGTTCGCACGTGAGCCCAATGCTGAAGAACTCGAAGTCGCGATCAGCTATCTCAAACGCCACGAGCCCAACGTCCGTGGTGGCTACGAGGACATCGTTTGGGCATTGGTGAATACGAAAGAGTTTCAGTTTAATCACTAGATATGCTTTGTTGTAAATTCTTCCTTAGGACGGGTCTCCAGACCCGTCCTGACATGAAGATCTCGCGACATGACGTGACTGAAGTCTCGTCCTGCTGTTGATCAATATCCCCGCAAAATCGCCCACCAACATTTCTCCCCGGGAACCAGCTATATGACTG
>JANOZG010000692.1:0-2236 GCA_031429275.1 Planctomycetota bacterium | reverse complement strand
CCCGGATTTGGGTTGCCGGTATTTCGCAAAGTTTGAACGATTTCAAGCCATAAAGTCTTTTAACGAGCAGACAGCTGATAATGGGGTAGTGTGTTCGGATCGCAACTACGTTCAAGAAAACGCATGGCCGAAGTGACTTTCTGAACTTTGGAGGCTGAGTCAGGGATGGTATTGCGGAACACGAATTCCCTTTCGCGTCGCACCATGCTCACTTCAACGGCGAACCCTCAATGGGCTTGCCGTTGGTTGTCAGAATCTGAATCTCATGCGCGCGGTGCGGGCCGGTGTACGACCAGACGATTTTCCTGTCTGGTGTCACTTCAAACACTTTGACCGGCTTTTGCGATGCATAGCTGGCGATGACCGTGTTTCCGTTGGGAAGTCGCTGACCGCCGCAAGGATCGGCGAAAGGTTTCAGGTCCGGGAAGTCATCATTGCTGATCTTCCAGATGACTTTACCGTCCGCATCCATTTCGACAGTTTTGTTTCCGTGAGTCAGATTGACCAGCGTATGGCCGTTTTCCAGACGGATGGCAGTGAACGGCCAGTTCTCCGCCGCTCGACCGCCGAGTTCATCCATGTCCGTGGCGAACTGTTTCACGACCTTGCCGTCCGGCGTGTATTCCTTCACTTTAAATGCCAGCAGATGCGGGGCCAGATAATTGCCATTGGCTAACTTGCGAGCCATTCGTGTCTGCATGTGAGCGTTGTCTGTTTCCGGCTGTAATGGAACTTCGACGACAATCTTTCCTTCACGATCGACTTCCAGCAATCGAGGCTTCTTGCCAAGTTCTGTGATGAGCGTGTTACCGTTCGCTAATCGCTGAGCGGTTCCGATTTCGCTGTTTTCTGCAGACTTGCTGTAGTGGAAAACGACTTTCTTGTCGCGTGTTATCTCTTTGACTTCGTCGCCCCACGCTATCAATGCGTTACCATTGGGCAGAATGAACCCGTCTCGTGCGGCAGGCTTGTCGGCGTTCCATTCTTCGGTGCCGTCTTCAGCAATGATCCCTGTGAATGACGGGCCGGCAATGAAGAAAGAATGCGTGATGGGCTCGTCGGCCTGAAGACTCGCAGCCAGCATCAGCATCATCAAGACAGTAGAAGTACGCAACATTGAACGGATTCCTTATGAGGTTTATCAAAGTGATTCTGTAACTTGATTTCGCGGCAGGCCGGACCAAACTCAATCCCGTTGCGGCGGTTGCCCGAGACCTGCCGGAACTGCGCTGCGCTTGGTCCGGCCTACAAAACCTGCAGCTCAAATTTTTCTGCCCTTAATTTTTCTGCCTTTTTTATTCGTTTTAAACACACATCGATCTCCCAGGGCTGACGCCCAGTCGCTCGCCGAGAATCTGATGACTACAAACCAGGTTTCGGAACCTTCACAGGTTCCTTCCAGGGATCGACGCCTGTTGCATTGATGCGGCGTTTGTAAACGCTGTCACCACAGGTCACGTACAGGACGTCGCGTTTGGGGCCGCCGAAAATGACGTTCGACAGCCATGCATCTTTGGGCTTGTTCAGAATCAGATTCACGCGGCCGAGCTGATCAAGCACTTGCACTCCAAGCGACGTTGTCACGTACATGCGACCTTCGGTGTCAACGGCCATGCCATCGGCACCGGTTTGCAGGTGATCTGTGACATGCAGCCAGCCGTATTCCTGTTTTGCTCCGAGTGTGCCGTCGGGTTGAATTTGATACGAATAGCAAAACCGGCCTCGTGTGTTGGCGACCGTTAACAGTGTTTGGTCGGGCGAAGTCATGATTCCGTTCGGGAATTCAATTCCGCTATCGACTTCTTTTTTCTCACCGTGAATGTTGAAGTAGAAAATCTTCTTGTTGTCCGGGTCCGTGCAATAGCCCGTCCCATTGTGCAGCAGTACAAGGTCATTGCCTTTGATGCCATCGACAACGACGTCACGAGATTTTCCGTCCAGTGAGTAACGCACGATCTGTCCATCCGCGTGGCGGCAGGCGTACAGCAATCCATCTGGTCCCATCATCAGCCCATTTGCCGCTCCGGAATCTTCTGCAAACACGGAGACATGTCCTTCCGCATCAACTCTGTGAATGCGGTTGTTCGGAATGTCTGTGAAGAATAACTCGCCCGCATCATTGACGGCGGGGCCTTCTGTGAACTTGTGTCCGCTGCTGACGAGTTCCCAGTTTTCTCCTTCCAGCACCAGATCGACTCGCCGATGTTTGGCTTTGCCTGGTTTCAGGGGTTCGGGA
>JANOZG010000691.1:0-16850 GCA_031429275.1 Planctomycetota bacterium | reverse complement strand
CAAATCCATTCCGCCGTTGACGATATCGATTTCAATTCGTGTCGACAGGGCATCCACGCTGTTTTCCAGCAATTCCTTGACCACACTGCCTGGACGTTCGATCACTTCACCTGCAGCAATGCGGTTGACAACATGAGCGTCTAGTTGCTGAATTCGAGACATGTCGAGTGTAGATCGAAATTGAGGCAAAGTGTTCGTCTGTAGATTCGGGCGGTATGGTAACGAATGGCCCAACATTTTTCTTGCGTGTCCGGGAGTTTCACAACGTGCAGTCTGAGGCGATGATTCAAAACCCACGGACGATCAGGCTGTGCGTGTTGATTCTCAGTTCTTTCGCCGTTCTGGTCGTTGCGATGAGGAGGAGACACATATGCATCAGCTGCATCGCGTTCCACCGCAGCAGCCGGTAGCAGCCCTGCGACGAGACCAAAATGGAATGTAGCCGTGGAACGTCCCCCGTTTGCCTCGGATGTGCTATTCTTTTCCGGATGATGATTCTCAAAATCATGCCGGAGAAAAATATCATGGTTCGTTATTTATATCGCTGTCTGCTTGTCGCAATCCTGGGATTCACATTAACGACGGCGAATGCTGCTGACCTGGCGACGGTCTTAGAACCGTTGATGAGTGAACATCAAGGAAAGGTTGCAGTTGTCATTCGACATCTCGACAACGGCGAGCAGTTTGCCTGGCGAGCTGATGAAGTGCAACCAACAGCGAGTCTTATAAAACTTCCGGTGATGGTCGCTGCGTATCGGATGGCAGATGCAGGGCAGTTGGATTTAAGGAAATCACTCACTCTTGCAGAGAGCGATAAGGTCCCCGGCTCTGGGATTCTGACAGACCAGTTTTCGGCGGGTGTCTCGCTTTCCTTGCGAGATGCGATTCGGCTGATGATTCGCTATTCGGACAACACTGCGACGAATCTTGTGGTTGATCAAATCGGTTTACCGACGACCACCGCAACGATGCAGTCATTGGGATTTCCGCAAACGGAGCTGAATTCAAAGGTCTACCGTGGCGACACATCAATCTCGCCGGAACGAAGTCGCCTGTATGGACTCGGTAGCACCACAGCTCGTGAGATTGTAGGAATGCTCGAAAAACTTCATGCAGGCACAATCGCTTCGAGGGAGTCCTGCGATGCGATGATCGAGCATCTGATATCATGCGAAGATAAAGTGCTGCTACATGAACTTCCAAAAGAAACGAAAGTCGCTCATAAATCGGGAGCCGTTTCAAACAGTCGCTGCAACGCCGGTATCGTCTATGGCCCAAAGGGGCCGTTCGCAATTTGTGTGCTGACGACAGACAACAAAGATCGAAGCTGGGACGACAACAATGCCGCTCAGGTTCTCATTGGACGCATCGCCAAAATCACATTTGATCACTTCAATCCTGAATGGGACCGCAATCCGCTCAGCGAACCGGCTGAACTTCGAATCGGAGCATTTGGAGCGCGGGTAGAATTTCTCCAGCGAACCTTGAACGCTCGATCACAGCCGTCGCCGAATCTTGGTGTCGATGGCGATTTTGGACCAGCCACGGAATCCGCCGTCAAGCATTTTCAGGAGTTGCATGGACAAGCTGCCACGGGAATTGCCGATGCTGCAGTGTGGCAGGCGTTGGGCCCGATTGTGGAAGAATTGCCCGTGCCACAACCGGATGTTGTTAACGCCGAAATCCTTCCGCGGGAGCCGATGGATTCTCTGGATGGACCGCCATTTGTCACTTGCAAGGCGTGGCTTGTTGTTAACGCTGATGACGGAAAAGCAGTCGGCGGACACGAGGCGGAGACTCCGATGCACATTGCAAGCACAACGAAAATGATGACAGCATGGCTGGTTACCCAGGTGGCCGATCAGCAACCCTCGGTGCTCGATGAGACATTAACAATGTCGACTCGGTCCGACGAGACTCGGGGATCAACCGCCGATATTCGTTCAGGCGAAACACTGACAATTCGTGAGGCGTTGTATGGCTTGATGTTGCCATCCGGGAACGATATGAGCGTCGCATTGGCTGAACATTTCGGAGCGAGACTGGTACCGGGTCTTAAGGTCGACAATGCCGCGACAACAAATAGTGACGATAGAGCAACAGGAGCAGGCACCGATCCGTTGGCTCAGTTCGTTGCCGCGATGAACGCGGAGGCTGCTCGTCTTGGAATGACAAAGACGCAGTTCAGCAATCCGCACGGACTCTCTACCGATACCCATCTCTCGACGGCCAGCGACCTCGCTATTCTGGCTCAAGCGGCCACGAAGAGTGACTTGTTCAGGCATTACGTTTCAACACGTCAGCGAGGCGCTACAGTCACGGAGCCGGGCGGGTATTCGCGAAATGTGATGTGGAAGAATACGAATCAGTTGCTGGCCATTGAAGGATACGACGGCGTAAAGACAGGCACGACAGATCTTGCGGGAGCATGTCTTGTTTCGACCGCTGAACGGGATGGCCACCGATTGATCGTCGTAGTGCTCGGTTCTGCAGCCTCGGAAGCACGCTATGCCGACAGCCGAAATCTCTATCGCTGGGCGTGGTTAAGGAAGTAGGCAGTTGGCAGTAAACGGCAGGTTGCGGTTCGCTGACGACTCAAATTCGCAGATTCTGTACGTTTGCGAAGCGTCTGTTTCGCATGTTCTGAAATCCGCTATGCTGCGTTCTTCATTAGAATCCTTTCAATTGCAAAAAGTCCTGTTTTCATGCTCACACTTGATCGGTTTTCATTTGGCGTTGGTGACCGTTTTGCACAGCAGGCGAAAGCTCATTTGGCGGCATTTCAGATGCTGGCAAAAAATGGCGTGCATGTGGCTCCCGTTTGGAATAAGTCCAACCGGGAACACACGTTTATTGGTTCAGAGCCACAGAGTGTGCTTGACGCAGCTCAAGCCGCAGTCAAGGAACTTGGGTGGAGTCAGAACTGGCATATTGATGCTGACCACATCAATCTGAACACCGTTGATCGGTTCATGTCGTGTTCGGATTTCTTTACGATCGACGTCGCAGATTCGATTGGCAAACCTGCTGCGAGTGCTGACATTCAGGCATTCGTGAATCGGCATCCTGAACTTGTTGGCTCGCTGGCCGTGCCCGATGTCAGCGCACCGATGTCGACAACGCGGACTGAGGTTGAGAGAGTCGTCTCAAAATATATGCTGGCAGTGCAGGATGCAGGAAAAATCTATCGACACATTGTGGCGGCGAAAGGCGAAGACAAGATCATTGCCGAGGTTTCCATGGATGAAACCGACCTGCCGCAGACTCCACCGGAACTGTTGATTATTCTGGCGTTGTTGGCCGACGAAAATGTCAGATTGCAAACGATCGCACCGAAGTTTACTGGCCGATTTAACAAAGGCGTTGACTATGTTGGCGATCTGGTCCAGTTCGAAAAGGAATTCAATGATGACCTCGCTGTAATCTCGCACGCCGTTAAGCAGTATGGTCTGCCTGTTAATTTGAAACTGAGCGTTCACAGCGGCAGCGATAAGTTCAGCATTTATCCGATCATCAAAAAGGCTCTCGCCAGAACTGGTGCTGGACTGCACATCAAAACAGCGGGAACAACATGGCTGGAGGAATTGATTGGACTTGCTGAAGCAGGTGGCGATGGCCTGGTTCTGGCGAAAGAAATTTACGCATATGCCCTGGAGCATGTCGATGAACTCTGCGCTCCGTATGCCAGCGTAATTGATATCGATCGCAGCAAGTTGCCTTCAGCTTCCACGGTCAATAGCTGGACCGGCCCGCAGTTGGCAAATGCGTTGCGACATATCCCCGGACATATCGAGTTCAATGCAAATATGCGTCAGTTGCTGCACGTGTCGTTCAAGATCGCTGCAAAGGCTGGAAAACGCTACACCGACCTGCTTAAATTCAATGAAGCCATTGTGGCAAAACAGGTAACAGAGAATATCTTTGATCGTCACATGAAGCCGCTGTTTCTGTGATTGGAAATCGAAAATGCAAACGCGTGAGCTTGGCAAAACGGGTCTTCAGCTTCCGATTCTGAGTTTTGGGGCTTCTTCACTGGGGCAGGAATTCCGAAGCGTTCAGATTGATGAAGCACTGAAAAGTGTTCGCGTCGCGCTGGAATGCGGATTGAATTTTATCGATACGTCGCCGTTTTACGGGCGTGGTATGAGTGAAGTGATGCTGGGGATCGCCTTACGCGGAGTCCCACGTGATAGCTACACGCTATGTACAAAACTAGGGCGATATGATCTGCAGCATTTTGATTTCAGTGCGAAGCGAGTTGCGGAAAGTATCGATGTCAGTCTGCATCGGCTTGGCACAGATCATCTGGACATCATTCTTTGCCATGACATCGAATTCGTGCCCATGCCGCAGATCGTCGATGAAACAATTCCGGCTCTGAAGAAAATACAGCAGTCGGGCAAAGTGCGTTTCATTGGCTTCAGTGGATATCCGCAAAAGATCTTTAAGTTCATTTGCGATCAGACAGATGTCGACTGTGTGCTGTCGTACAACCAGTACACGCTGCAGAATACGCGGTTTGCCGATGAGTCGGTGCCCTATCTGAAAGCGAGAGGCGTCGGCGTGATGAATGCAGGTCCGTTCTCGGCAAGGCTGTTGACCAATGCTCCGCTGCCAGCGTGGCTGAAGGAACCAGAATCCGTGAAAGCCGCCGCACGAGAGGCGGCAGCTTTGTGCGCAAAGAACGGCAGTGACATCGCGAAACTTGCGTTGCAGTTTTCGTGTGCTCATCCAGACATCGGCACGACGGTCGCTGGCAGTGCGAATCCAGTTAATATTCGCAACTGGGCAAAGTGGCTCGCAGAACCGATGGATGAATCGCTGTTGAAGGACGTACTGGCGATCTTCCAGCCCGTGAAGAATCTCGGGCATCTGGAAGGACTGAAGGAAAATAACTAGACAGCAACAATCATTTCTTGTGAAATTCATTCCAACGTCGCCAGGCGTAGCTCCATTCCATCCACATTCGCATCATCGACCACAGCACTCGCATACGTTCAAGTTGGTCGGCGGGCAGACGAGTCTGTAAAGCCTGGGCTTCGCGAGCGGCCATGTCGAGTCCCCAGCGACGGGCCAGCAATCGGCACAGACTGTCGGCTGACAAATCAGTAACCGCACTTTCTTCGTCGAAGCCATCAAAGACTCCCACGTTGCTGTCATCAGCGATCAGGCCCGCTTCGTCGGCAGCAACGAATAAACTGAAGAGTTCCGACCGAGCCGGATCGATTTCCAGCGGTTGAGTATTCTTGATTGCATTAAGGACCAGACGTTCGACACCATCCGCGATATGCGATGCCAGTGATGGCTTAAGCGCGTCGCTTGACGCGCGGCTGTCATTTTCGGGCATTTCAGGGCGAATTTGTTTCGAAGAAGTCATTATGTCAGGTCACAAAAAGTTTGATATTTGATGCTTATCGCGGTCAGTTCGCAGCATTCTATCTTTTCAGACCTGGAATGCCATCGGGAAGGCTTCAAGGCTGATGCTGTTTTACTCTCACGCTGCGTTGAAATGTCGGGTATACTTTCGTCCGATTGCGAATAAGGATTGCGATCAAGCAAGAAGAGTTGTGATCGTGTTAAAAGCCCACACAGATTTTCAAGGCCTCACTGGGTAATTCATCAGACATGCACAAGTCGTTGATAAATCTGCTGGTTCGATGCCTCTGCTTGATGTGCTTTTTGTTGCTCAGTCGATCCGAGATTGGCTTCGGTCAGCAACGACAAGGAATCGAATCATCCGACTCTCATAAACACGGGCAAGGGGAAGTGCTTTCGCAGCAACTCATCCGAGACCGACAATTGGAAGTGATGTTGCAATCCGCTGAGACTGCCGCAGCGAACGATGACGCAGGTCTTTTGCGAGAATCGTTGCAGGCGATTTTTGCTCATGAGTTTGACGTATTCGAGTTCGATTCCGAAGCTGAATTGACCAGCAGCGTGCGTGCCCGGGCGATGTCGCTGCTGTTGCGAAGTTCTGCGCAAATGCAACGTGCATGGCTGGACGGCACTGAACCGGTCGCCGAGCAGCAATTGGTAACTGCAATTCGCAACGGTGATCGGCAGGCGATCTTCCGTGTCCCTCGCGCATTTCCGTTCACGGAAGTTGGAATCAAAGCCCACGTGATCAAACTCTACAGCATGCTGCTTAAAGGAGATTATCGTCACGTTGCCGGTGATATTCAGTATTTGGAGGAAATGTACGCCGGCACCTTGCTGCAAAATCAACTTGAACGACAGTTGCGGGCTCTGAAGAAACATGTGGCAGAACTCAATCGCAATCCTGACGGCAGTGATGATACATCTCGCGTTGCGGCGCTGTCGATCTCGACAGCAGCAGCGGAAGGAACAGTATCACCGCCATGGCCAAAACCGTTGTGGATGTGGACTGAGAGAATTTGGAGTTTCCCGGGTGCTCCGCAAAATGAAACCGGCAGCTTGCTATCAGGGTTTGAGCCAGAATCTGAAAATCGGATCGATGCTTTCAACAACTGGAGGCCGGTGTTCTGGAACGACAACATTGTATTTCGGACACCACTGCGAATTGTTGGACTGGATCGATCGACAGGAGTGGAGCGATGGTCCATTCCGACCGACACGTTTGAGCGTTGTCGGGATTCGACGTATGACGAATTAAACTCGGAGGAAGAGACAGAAAGACTGCAGCGACAATATTATCCTGCCAACATATTGCCAATTTGCGGTATGGCAGAATTCGGGCTGCTATCCACCGACGATGATTTCATTTTTTTTGTTGATCGATTCGCATTCCTGACAGACTCAGATCCGTTTGCAGACAATCCACTAGGGCGTGTGATCAAGAATCTCAATGGATTTAATGTCATCGAAATCGACGAGGATGAGAGTTCGATTCGAACGGCCGTAGCGAGCCGCCTGATTGCGATTCGTCGCAACGATAGTGACTCCGTGCCCAACATCGCGTGGCAGATCGGCGATGGTCAGCCATTTCGGTATCAGCCGGTCGTCAAAGTCGATGCGATCGCTTTTGAACCAGAGCCTCAGATCTCGGCAACTGTCGAAGCATCGAGGGATTCCGGTGCCAGCGGTCTTGCCGAAGATTCCGCGCAGGACAAAACATGGGCGAGCCATAGATTTCTTTCGCCGCCCACGGGGCAGGGATCTCAGCTATTCGTGTTAACACTGAATGAGACACAAGTGTTTCTGAACTGCCTGCAGCGCAAGACTGGTGAATTGTTGTGGAGGCAGCCAATTCTTTTTATCGACGAGAACGCAGTCTCGTTTATTGATCCGTCACTGTTTGCCAAACGCACCAGCACTTGCATTGTGACTGGGGACACGGTTGTGTGCAGTCTGGCTGATGGAATCCTGATTGGCGTTCGTGCCACAGACGGCACACTGTTATGGGCGACGGCCATTCGTGAGCTTCCTTTCGAATTTCGGAGAGCCGGATTCGGCACCCCCGCTTTTCTGGAAGAGTCAACGATTACATCGCCGTCGATTCTTGTGCCGTGCATTTCCGAGGAGATCATTGTCTGCTGCAATCATGCATCACCTTTGCTGTATGGATTGTCGCTGAAGAATGGAGAGATTCTTTGGAAATCCTCGCGGCGGGCGTTCGGAGCGGGTGACGTCGGCGGTAGTCCGGACTATTACATTGCGGGAATATGCGGTGATCAGGTAATTCTCATCGGGGATCGTCACTGTCGCAGCGTAGGCCTGAAGTCTGGGGAGCAGAACTGGGTTGTGCAAATACCTGCCAGCAGTGGTCGAGGAGAGTGTCGCGGGGATCGCTGTGTGATTCCCGTTCGCGAAGGTCAGGCGTTGCTTGTTAACGTGTCAAACGGAACTTTGATCGCACCGTCGTTTGTGGATGCTCCTAAAGGCTCGATCGATCAATACGGAGCGATTTCCAGCGATGATGAATTAATGAGCGTTGCGACACCTACCAGTATCGTTGTGTATCCACGTGTTGATGCGTTGCTCAATACTGCTGATCATTTGCCAGCGCTGGCGGCGAATCCAACCCGACAGATTCTGATACAGGCCCAGGCTCACCTGATTAACGGCGATGTCGATGCATCACTGGCGTTACTGAAAGATGCCGTCTCATCCAGAATGTCTGACGATGCCTCGATACCGCAAATTGACGAATTCTTCGCGGAACTGATTCTGAAGCAATGGGGCAGCAGAATCGCTGATGCTCGTGAAGCTTTGGTGCATCAAGTTCCGGTCAACGGCACAAAAACATCCAACACAGGGTATGCGGCCGAGCTGATTCCTGCAGACGCGGCACTGCTGTCGGAATTAGAATTGTCATCCGATATTCAGTTTCGCATTGGTGTGTTTCGACTTTTGTCGGATTCGACTTCGGATCAGCCGCAATCAGCATTCAATGCACTGCAACAGCGTCCCGAATGGAGGCAGCCTTTAAGGCTCACGAACCTTTGGAGTGCCAGGCCGGGAATTCTGCTTGGATTTCCTGACCCTGGTCCGGAACAGTGGCAACGCCAGCTGGACGACTTCTCGATCGAAGAATTGAGGCAACTGGCTGACCATGTTTTGCTGAATCCGGATACGATGCCTGAGTTCGCAAGTCGCGAACAACTCATAAAGCAACTTGTCAGACGCGACGAAACCGCCTTTGCTGAAGCACTTCTGATCAACTGGCACCAGTTCGCCAGGGATCGACGTGATGCGAATGTTGCGGATAGACCAAAAGTCGTCGTCACCGGAAACGATGAATCTTCGCTTCAGCTTTTGAATCAGATCCGATCAGCTGATTCCGGAGTTCAAAAAGTCTCGCAGGCAGCGGGACTTACGTCCGACGTTTTCGAGCCGTTAAGTTTCGAGCTACAACCGGCTCTTCAGAATCTGGATACAGATTTTGAAACTCTTCGTCGTTATACGGCAGTGGATTTCCTGCCCGCTCATCGCCAAACAGAGCTTTATCTGTCAATCGAATCAACCAGCCATGGAAAGTTGCTGTCGATCGACACTACCGACGGATCTACTCGAGATGAAGTGGTTTTGCCTTTTTCCGTTGACCCTGTGACGGGGTCGTATGCTCCGCTTTCGACAGGAGAGATGACGCCTGGATTATTCCCCGTTTGCGGCACCGATGAAATGGCGATGATGTCCTGCCCTGTTCCGGGCAAGGCTCGCACTTTATGGACGAAAAGATTCCGCAACGGAGAAAAAGACGCGCGACGTGTGGAATTCGGTGCTCTGGAAGCCTCTCGCTTTGTGTGGCAATTTGCTGACACGCTGCATTGTGCAGACCCGCTCACAGGGCGGGATTTGTGGACACGCCAGTTGACACTTTCGAATAGTGATCAGGCAATTTTGGATCGGGCGGTCAATTCTTCTGTTCGTCGCATTGTCGGCGACCGGATTGCGACGCTTGTAATGGGGAGTGACTCTCGCAGTTATGAATGCTTCAGCACTTACGACGGACGACGGCTGAGTTCCGGAAGATTGCCAATTGGTCGATCAGAGTCCGTCGTGGCGGTCGGTCGATGTTTGCTTTACACCGATTCCAACGCAAGACTGCATTTGTTCGACAGTGCGACCGGAAAAGACGAACTGGAGGACGAGGAGCCGATTGCGCCTCTCGTTCGTCACGACAGAACCGTCTGTCAGGTGTTGGAAAACAATCGAGTGTTGGTTGTGTCTGCGACAATGGAATTGATTTTGATTAATGTCGATCGCGGCCAGGTTGTATTTCGGACCCCCGCATCGGAGTATGTTCCATCGGGATTTGTGTATTCATTTTCGGCGTTTGAACGACACGGCCGATTGTTTGCCGCGTTGAGTTCCGAGGGGCGAACTAACGCATCCTTTCAAATGGCATTTATGCGAGGTTCGCCGTACTTGTCAAACGGGCCGTTGATGAGTCTTGATCCGCAGTCGGGCGAAGTTCATTGGAGCGTGAACGTTGAACAGGGTGTCTTTCCCGATGTTCAGGGTGATCCGACGGATCTGCTTGTTTCATGGTCATCTCCAGAGCCTGCGCCGGACGCGATTCGGGGATATGAGCCCCAGGATAAGCTCATTGTGCAGGTTTTTGACGAGACGACAGGACAACTGATCGCCCGGTCGCCTGTTTATTCAAGCCTGCCGCCTGTGAGATGCGTTCATTGGGCCGAAGAGCGGCTGCTACGACTATCGACACCCAATGCAACAATTTCCATTCGGGCACCTGCAGCCGACTGAGCATCATAGACGGAAGACGCATGACTGAGGAAATCACGGCATTTCACGAAGCGGGACACGTCTACGCAGCGATTTACGTTGGGGCCAAAGTCCGTTCCGTGACGATCGAACCAGACAACGATGACGGTCCGGAGAGGACTGGCGATACTGTTGTGATTTGGGACCGTCGCCGGTTTTCTCAGCTGGAATTGATGCAAAAAGGTGCATGGGTTGCACTTGCCGGACCAGTGGCAGAGATGATTCACTCGCAGAATCCTTTTCATCCAGCGACAATTGCCGAATGGCGTCAGGACTGGGATACTGCCTTTGAATGTCTGGCGAGTGTCAGCAATATCCAGTACCGAATCGCTCAACTGGAGAAAATTACGATCGACCTGTACGAGGCCTTTTCTCAGGACCACCATTGGGCGGCCATCGGTGCAATCGCAGACAATTTGCTCGCGCATGAAACGTTGGATCAGGAAATGCTTGAAGAGATCGTCGAACCCTGGATCATGGATTCCTGACCAAATTAGAATGCGAATCACTGTGCAGGCGGATGTTGAACAAAATTGGCGGACTGTCATCAACTGGCTGGGATTTGGCAAAGTTAAAGAGTAGCCGCTGTCGAACCCATTAGATGGTGGAATCGAAAACGGAACGGCCAGTTCGGAAATTGCTGGCTCGGAATAGAAAATGCATACTTTTGACGTGACATTTTGCGACCGAAAGTCGTCTGAACGGTGTTGAAATGTGGAACCCACCATGTGGGCTGTCTAGAATCAAAAAACATGTGTACGTTCCTGCGTGATGACTGGCTGGGGTGAAAACCCGCCAGATGAAGCCCGGAAGGACTCAATCACTCAGGGGTACGTGCGGTTCACTGCATTGCCGGAGTCGATAATGAGCCAGTACTCTTCACTTTTTCGCTGCCTTTGTCTCGCCAGTCTTCTGGCATCGATGACGGTTTTCTCGCAGTTGGCCACCGCTGCGGATGCCGCTTCAGATCTGCAGCAGCGTCAGGCTCAGTTATCGACATCACTCCGAAAAGTCCGAGAAGCTGTTGTCGGTGTTTCCGATGGATTGGGAGTTGGCAGTGGCGTCATCGTCAGCGCGGATGGGATTGTTCTTACTGCCTCGCATGTTGTGACAACGAGAAATAAACGATCTCGCAACGAGGCCGCAACAATCACGATGGCGGATGGTCGTCAATACGCAGCGACCGTGCTGGGAAAAGACCGCGACTCAGACGCCGCAGTGTTGCGAATTAATAATCTGCCACGAGACAACGGCAGTTTTCCGTTCGCCGAAATGGGGCGAACATCCGAATGCAAAGTGGGTGATCACTGTTTTGCCATGGGGCATCCAGGCGGTTTTCGACTCGAACGAGAAGCCCCGCTGCGTTTCGGACGAGTCCTTTCGGTTGGCAATCGGACGGTCGTCTCGGACTGTTCAATTCTGCTGGGAGATTCCGGAGGCCCCCTGTTTGATATGGACGGGAAAGTGATCGGTATTCACAGCATGATTACCAGCCTGATTACCGAAAATCGCCACGTCGCAATTGATAGCTTTCATCGCGACTGGGATCGATTGCTCGCTGGAGATCGATGGGGGCATCTGCGATCTACAGACAATGATCTGGCTGAATCGGGCTTCTTCGGCGTACAGCTGAAATGGAGAGATTTCGTTCCTGAGGTTGCTCGCGTAATTCCGGATACGCCCGCCGAAAAGGCAGGCTTGAAAAAAGGCGATGTGCTGATCACCGTCCAAAACGGAAAAATCGCAGATCGTCTGGACCTGAGCACCACCCTGGACCTGCTGGAAGAAGATCAACGAATTGAAATTGGAGTTCTGAGGGAGGGCAAGGCAAAGACTGTCGAATTGGTGACGGGGGACGATGCCGGAGATGTTGAGAGTAACGACGACGACGCACCTCCTCGACATGGTCCCGGACCGGCAGAGGATTCGGATCGCGATCAGGAGATCATGGACCAACTGAGCGAAAACCGAACGATAGGTACGTTCGAAAAGCGTTCCGAAACAGAACTAAGTCTGTTCTCAGCCGTTGTCAACCCAAACAAAAACAGCATCGTTTCAATTCGCGACGGCGGGTTATTGATGTGTTTGGGAACAGTGATGTCGCAGGATGGCTACATTCTGACCAAAGCTAGTGAGATTGAGGGAGCGATCGATCCGGAAGTCATTCTCCCGGATGGACGCCGTTTCAAGGCACGGGAACTGGCAACAGACTATTCATTTGACCTGATGTTGTTGAAAATTCAAGCCATGGATTTGCAGCCCGTATCTCTGGAAGTTGATCGACAAATATCTGTGGGTGAACTTGCTGTCCTTCAGAACGGAAAAGGCGAAGCACTGATGCCAACAGTCATCAGTGTTAAGACCCATACTACAGAAGGCGCGAACAAGGCATTTCTCGGCATCCGCATGGAAGATGATGATAATGGAGTGCGAATCGAACGGGTTCTGCCCGGAGGTGCCGCTCAGCGAAACGGATTGAAAGAGGGCGATGTAATTATGTCGCTCAATGGTCGCGCCATCGATAATCGAGATACATTGGGAGCTTCAATCGCATCGTTCAAGCCTGGTGACAAGATTTCAATCCGCTTTATGCGAGAAGATAAGATTCGCCCAATCGACATCATACTCACGTCCAAGTTTGTTAACGAAGACGCGATGCTTCCGTTGTACAAGGAGGAGCAGTTTCAGGGACAATTCGCCAGCACTCACGCGGGCGGGTTTCCCAAGGTGATTCAGATTGATGCAGACGTCTATCCTCGCCAGGTTGGCGGTCCACTCCTTGGAATCAACGGCAAGACATTAGGAATTGTGATCGCTCGAGCCGACCGTTTTCCAGCGTTCGCTATCCCCGCAGATGCGGTGGCAACAGTTTTTGAACAGCTGAAGATCGAAGCGAAGAATAACCCGAATCCATAGTGTCAGACGCGACACAATCGTAGGACGGGACTCCAGTCCCCTACTGACGCCAATCCTACTCTTCGCGTGGTCTAAATTGAGTCGCTTTACACTTATATGCAGGTCACATCAGACCATGTGACGGACGATTCCGGACGGGTCTGGAGACCCATCCTACGGAAAGCTCTCGACACTAGCATCACAAAATCGCCAGCGGATTTCGTCTCGACTCCAGCGTACCTCGTGTGACGCCGACGCGGTTCATTGCGTTCAGATTTCGCCAGACATGTTCTCCCGTGACAGATCCGGACAGCAACTGTGTGTAGAGAGAATACAGGCGGCCAATGTGATCCGCCTCGTCGCGTAAGAGTTCGATACGGAAGCGACGAACTCCCGCAACCAGCAGTTCAGCAACAACTTCGGCAGAACTTTGAGCAACGGCGTTGAACAGAGTATTTCGACAACCGACATCTGCCACCAAAGGATGGTCAACCCCCGTACGATCACGCAGTTCGACCTGATGCACGTCGCACGGCCGACCGCAGTTTGTCTTGTTCGTCCCCGGTGACAGCATCGCGCAGAAGACGCAGTGCTCCATATGAAACATCGGCATGTGTTGATGCACGACGACTTCCAGCCATTGCGGCGGCACGGCTCTGACGAGATCCATCAATTGATCGCGATTCAGGTCATAAGACGGTGTCAGCCATTGCAGTTGTTGTTCCATCAAGAACGACGCCGTCAGCTCGTTGGTCACGTTCAAAGAATAATCGCCCACAACCGCAACGCCGCTGTCTCGGAAGAAAGCCAGGCCGCTGAGGTTTCGAATCAACACGCCATCTGGCTGATATTTGAGCATCGCTCGAAACAGACCCATTTCATCTGGCTTCTGAATTCGAGGCGTCGCGATCAGCAGCGTGCACCCAGCTGAACGCGCGATCTGGACGGCTTCGCGGTATTCCCGAATGTCCTGAAAATCGGCAATCAGTCGATCAGCTTTCAGATCGACGCAGGCTCTCACTTGATCCAGTGTTCGACACAGAACGGTCAGTAATGGCGCGACGTTTTGAGACTCACGGCCAGGCAAACCGCTTCGCAGTCGATCCAGAGCATTGTCGCGGCAGAGCGCAATCTCAGGCATTGGCAGCGAGCCATCAAGCTGCTCAATCATTTGTTTTCGCAGCTTGCCAAGCACGCTTAGCGGGACCATTGGCGTGCCGACAATCGTGGCCTGCAGATCGAGCAGTTCGAAAGATGACCCACCAAGCCGCGACAATTGTTCACGCAGAACATCAGCCGTGACAGGATGTTTCTGCGCAACTTCAAGCGGCTGCTCGGATTCAATGCGGCATGAGCAGCCGTTCTTCGCAATGCCTTCGATCAGTAACGGGCGACCTGGTTCCGCATGCACAGTCAGCATCAACGGCACTCGACGCTGCGGATCGGCTGTTTCATATGTGCGACGCAGCTGCTGAGTCAGTCGAGGGTCATCGGTTTTCCAGACCTGCTGGCCAACGTACAGGCGGCTGATTTCAACGTTGCTGCGATCAAATGTCAGATCGACGATTCCGCAGTCAACGGCTTCACTGACAGCGAGACGATTTTGAAAAACCTGGAACACGCGACCGCCCTGCTCGTCGTTGTTAGCTCGATCACCATCAAACACCACGCCATCACCAGCCTGGACGGAATAATCAAGTTCCACAGTCACGCGATCGAAATGCACGGCAACGATGCGTCCGAGCAGTACACCGCGTTTCGCAGAACTCGTCGCCGGAACAAGCATTTTGTGGTCGCAGCCATTCAGCCATCCCGGTGAAAATCCCCGTGAGAACGATTGCTCCATCTGCTGAACTTGTCGCTTTGAAAACTCCACCGGCGCTCCTGCCATCGCGCTATCAATGGCTTCGCGGTAATGACGAGTGATGTTTGCGACGTATTCAGGTGTCTTAAGTCGGCCTTCGATCTTGAAGCAACGAATCCCGGCGTTTATCAGTTGCTCTGTCAGAGCGAACGCCGCCAGATCCTGTGGACTCAGCAGGTACTTTTGATCGCCGTAATCCCGTAACTCGCCATCGCACAGCAGTTCGTAAGGCAAGCGACAGGCTTGAGCACACTGGCCACGGTTTGCGCTACGTCCACCCAGCGATTCACTTGTCAGGCACTGGCCAGAATAGGCCACGCACAGCGCGCCGTGGACGAAGGCTTCGAGTTCGACATTCGTCTTTGTGTGAATCTGTCGAATTTCATCGATCGAAAGTTCGCGCGGCAGAACGACTCGCTTGATGCCCAGTTGTTCTGCGACCGCGATGCATTCGGCACTTGTCAGAGTCATCTGAGTTGAAGCATGAATGGTCAAATCATGGGTGATTTCGCGAATCATCCTCGCCAGGCCAAGATCCTGCACAAGCACGGCATCGACAGGTGCCAAAGCCAGCCTGCGGATAATCGTCTGCAGCTTCGGCAGTTCATCAGAGAATGCCAGCGTGTTCAGCGTGACATAGCCTTTGACGCCGCGTCGATGCAGAAACAGCATGATTTCGGCGATGTTATTCAGATCAAAATTCGTCGCCCGCGCCCGAGCATTGAAGCCATCTTCGAGGCCAAAATAAACTGCATCAGCTCCATTTTCCACCGCCGCACGAATGCAGTCCCAGTCTCCAGCCGGAGCGAGTAGTTCTGGTGCTGGGCTATCGGAGATCATAGGTTCACAAGCTGATTCGAGATACGTAATCGGAGATCGCTGCCAGTCTGCGGCAGTCACGTAGCCAGATTGTAACAAGTGTCATCCTACAGCGTACTCCATGGATTTTTATCCAGAAGTCAAAAATGCAAATCGATCCTCAGGCGTTACCTTGACGGACGCATTCGGCCCGAAATTCACTTCTGCAGGCTACTCTTGATGTTGCGCATTTTGCAATTTGTCCCGCCAGGGACAGTTGAGAGTAGCCCAGCACGCCAATGGGCATTGCCTCGCTTCACCGCGTGCCCAGCGGGCCGCGCTTGCTGTGTTTGAGATTTCAGATTTGAGATTTGAAATACGAACGGCGGGGCGTTGCCCACACGGTTAAATTAAACAGACGTGCCTCCGACCGCGATTTGCTGCTTCATCTCGGCCCGCAAGATTTCGGCTGATGCTTGGCCCTGGGATTCTTAGCCGCCCAATGATTATTCTAAATATATTGGGAAGAATCGATTCTTTGAAATTTTCGAAAACTTCCCGTTTTCCTTGGTCCACAACGTGTCACGGCTGCGACTCAATTCCTTGGCAGGCTTTTCTGCAACAAGAATCTGCCGTCAGGAGTGGTTCAGACAATGGGCGAATACGACAACTCCATTCGCAGACCAGAATGTGGACGGCTGATTATTTCAGTCACCGGCGCACATTTGCCGCTCCGAAGCAGCGAAATCCGTGTTGGCCGATCCCCGCGAGAATGTCACCTATGTGTGTCTGGAATATCCGTGTCGCGGTGTCATTGACCGCCAGGTTTTGGGATGCGGACCCGGAGCGAAGGAGTTGCTCGGTAGGCTCCCCGGTGAACACGCTCATGGAGGTCTGAAATGTTGACCTCCAGTTTTCTGCCGATGCGACGGTCGAACACGTCGTATTGATACTGGATCTTTTTCGTCACGGTCCCGCCCGAGGTCTTGAACACGACGTCCGTCAGCCGCTTGCGGTGATCCCAGGTGTACTCGACCTTCGTACTATCCGAGATCTTGGTGCGTGAAGTCCGGTTGCCTTCGTC
>JANOZG010000690.1:0-23797 GCA_031429275.1 Planctomycetota bacterium | reverse complement strand
TGACAAATTCGTGCTGCAGCGATTGAAGGAATCCGAGGTAGAGCCGTCTCAAGTCGCCGAACCTGAAACGCTCGTGCGCAGAATCTATTTCGATCTGATCGGGCTGCCACCGTCACCGTCAGAAGTCGAAGAATTCGTGCGGGACCCGTCGGACTTGCGATATGAACAGCTTGTCGATGACCTTTTGCATCGACCTCAGTTTGGCGAAAAGTGGGCCAGGTCGTGGCTTGATCTGGCTCGGTATTCGGATTCGCACGGCTTCCAGCGCGATGATCTGCGGGACAACTGGGCGTGGCGAGATTGGGTGATACGAGCTCTGAATGACGACATGCCATTTGATCAGTTCACAATTGAGCAGATCGCAGGAGATTTGCTGCCCGATGCGACGGAATCGCAGAAGATCGCAACCGGCTTTCATCGGTGTGCGGCGACCAACTGCGAGGCTGGTTCGCTGCCGGAAGAGACACGTACGGAACAGTTGATTGATCGCGTCAATACGACAGCGACAGTGTGGCTGGGCTCGACGCTGGAATGTGCTCAGTGCCATGATCACAAGTTCGATCCTTTTACGCAGACTGATTACTATCGTCTGTTGGCGTTCTTTAATAACACGGCAATTGAAGCGGATCGCACAAACCCAAAGCAACCGTCATCGATTGCATTTCAGGGCCCGTCGATGGCGATCTCAGATCCTGAGCGAGATCCCCAGCGCGAAACGGTAAGCTCAAAACTTCGTAATCTGGAAGCATTGATGCAAAGCCGTCGCGAAGAACTTGCGGCCGGACTTGAAGATTGGTCACAGGATTTCGTCGCTCAGGTGTCTGAGGCTCCTGTCCTTCATCCTGTTGACGTCACGGAATTCCATTCTCTGGGCAACACCGACACATACGAAAAACTGGCAGACGGAGCGATACTCTTGGTCGGCGACGATCCATCTGCGAAAGATCTTTATACCGTCGCAGCAAAAGCAAACGTAAAGAACATCCGTGCGTTTCGACTCGACGCATTGACGCATGCATCGCTGCCCGGGATGGGCCCAGGCCGGGGCGATCGGCTACGTACGAACTTTGTGCTGAATGAGTTTACAGCTTCAGTTTCGGATGCTTCCGGCCAAACGCAGCGAGTGTTGAGATTTGTTTCAGCCAAGGCGGATTTCTCTCAAAGCAAGTTCGACGTCTTTGGTGCGGTCGATGGAATTTCGAAAACGGGATGGGCGATTGGTCCACAATTCAGCCAGCCACACTGGGCGACGTTTGTGCTGTCAGAACCTCTGGATTTGAGCGAAAACGATCAACTGACATTTACGCTTCATCAGAACAATGGCAGCGCCAGAACGTTGGGTTGTTTTCGAATTTCCGCTGTGACCGGCGACGTGAATCATGCTGATTCAAACGGAGTTTCCAGGGAGATTACCGAGATTTTGAATAGGGATCAGGCGTCATGGACGCCTGACGATCGAAAGCGCCTCATTGATTTTCGAATGGAAGCGGATTCAAAGGCGCAGCAGCTGAATCGACAGCTCGCGGCATTGAAAAGAGACACGGGGAAGCGGACGCCGGACACAACGCTCGTCATGGTTGAACAGAATCCACCTCGTCCTGCCTATGTGTTTGAACGTGGAGATTATCGTCAGCATGGAGCGAAGGTTAAGCCGGGTACGCCAGCCGTGTTGCATCCAATCCCGCAAGGTCCGCCGAATCGACTCACACTGGCGAAGTGGCTGGTCGATCCATCCAATCCGCTCGTTGCGCGGGTGACCGTAAATCGCTGGTGGGCGGAAATCTTTGGGCAGGGTCTTGTCACGACTCCGGAGGATTTTGGAATCAAGGGCGAACAGCCATCGCATCCGGAATTGCTCGACTGGCTGGCGGTGGAGTTTATGGAGCACAACTGGTCGATGAAGCACGTGCTTCGGACGATTATGTTGTCTTCGACATATCGCCAGTCATCGCGAATCACCCCGCAACTGGCGGAATTCGATGACCAAAATCGCCTGCTTGCTCGCGGGCCGCGGTTCCGTCTGGATGCAGAGACGATTCGAGACAACGCACTTGCTGTTTCAGGCCTGCTGGATCTCAAGCAATTTGGTGCACCCATTCGTCCTGTTCAGCCGGATGGGTTGTGGGCCAAGGTTGGTGGTCAACAGTACGACTATGAGGTGAGTGCGGGGACAGAAAAATATCGTCGCGGGATCTATGTCGTACTCAAACGCAGCGCGCCATATCCGAGTCTGGTGAATTTCGACGCGTCGGCCCGACTGGCTTGTACAGTGAAGCGATCTCGCACCAACACGCCTCTTCAGGCGTTGACTTTGCTCAATGACCCGGTCTACGTTGAAGCATCGCGTGCTCTCGCGCGACGCGTGTTGACGGAAAAGTCGGGGGAAAATGTTGAATCGCAGATCCGCTTTGCATTTCAGCTTTGCACGTCGCGCATGCCGACGAAGCATGAGTGCGAAGTCTTATTGCAATTGCTGATGGATCAGGTCTCGGCGTTTGAAAAACGGCCAGATGATGCAAAACGGATTGCTGGCGATGGAGCGAGTTCGCTGAAAATGAAGGATCACGAACTTGCTGCTTGGTACAGTGTGGCGGCGGTGTTGCTGAATCTTCACGAAACAATCACAAAACCGTAGTACGAGTCTCCAGACTCGTCCGGACAGTTTTGATTTCAAGTCAGGACAGGACCGGAGTCCCGTCCTACGTCTCGTAGACACGGGAAAAAATGATGACTCATAACATTTACCAGCGTCGCGGCTTTCTTGGTGCCTCAGGCTTCAGCCTCGGCAGCATAGCACTGGCGGAGATGATGACACCGCGTAAAAAGCGGGCGGAGCCTGCGAATCGGCTTGCCCAGAAAACAACTCACTTCGCTGCGAAGGCGAAGCATGTCATTTATCTGCACATGGTCGGCGCGCCGTCGCAACTGGATCTGTTTGATGCCAAGCCGGAACTTGTCAAACGGCACAATCAACCGTGTCCAGCAGAAGTCACCAAAGACCGTGACTTCGCGTTCATTGGCAAGACATCAACACTGGCAGGATCTCCGTGGAAGTTCGGGGCACACGGACAGTCGGGGCAGACAATGTCAGAGTTGCTGCCGCATCTTGCGACCGTGGCCGACGACATCGCAGTGATTCGTTCGATGCATACGGATGAAATTAACCACGCGCCGGCCCAGATGTTTTTGCATTCGGGCTTCGGAAGGGGAGGCAGACCCAGTTTGGGTTCATGGATCACTTACGGACTGGGTTCGGAAAACCAGGACTTGCCCGGCTATGTTGTTCTGATGAGCGGTCCTCCCGGCGGCGCGGGGACAAGCGTCTGGTCACCCGGTTTTCTGCCGAGTGTTTATCAAGGCATCCAGTTTCGGTCGAAGGGTGATCCTGTTTTATTCCTCACCAGCCCTGAAGGTTATCAGCCGGAAGATCGGCGGCGAGAACTGGATGCGCTCAACGATTTGAATCGTCTGCAGTTGCAGGAAACAGGTGATCCGGAGGCTGCAACTCGCATCAGTCAGTACGAGATGGCGTTTCGGATGCAATCATCGGTTCCGGAACTGATGAGTATCGCGGGCGAAACCAAGGACACACTAAAACTGTACGGCGCGAAGCCCGGTGAGGCGTCGTTTGCCAATAACTGCCTGCTGGCCCGTCGACTTGTCGAACGCGGCGTGCGGCACATTGAACTCTACGATTCTGACTGGGACCATCACGGAGGTCTGAAGAATCGCCTGCCGGAGAAATGTAAAGATGTCGATCAGGCGATGGCGGCACTCATTCGGGATCTGAAAGAACGCGGGCTCTTGTCAGAAACGCTGATCGTCTGGGGATCGGAATTCGGTCGTACACCGCTGAGTCAGGGAGGCGGAGGAACGGCAAAAGAAGTGCCTGGCCGTGATCATCACAAAGATGCCTATACGATGTGGCTGGCCGGCGGAGGTATCCAGGGCGGCGTTTCGTATGGTCGAACGGACGACTTCGGCATGGATATAGTTGATTCTCCGGTGCACGTGCATGATCTGAACGCGACAATTCTGCACTTGCTGGGTCTCGACCACGAACGACTCACGTATCGCTATCAGGGGCGCGAGTTTCGACTGACCGATGTGCATGGAACTGTGGTTCGCTCGATTCTGAGGTAGTATGAAGCGAACAGGATAGCAGTGACACAGAATCCGCCGTGTTGGCTGGAAGGTGCCAGACTTCGGGCCACATGGAGGTTCGATTCATGCACGATGCTGTTCTTTATGGCGGAAGCGGGTGAGACGCACGAAATGACTTTAAGAGTCGTACACCTTCAAGGACGCTGTTTTCCTCGCATCCTGACACTTCCCGGTCCGATAACTTCTTGCGAAGTTCGTCAAGCGGTTCGAAGAGAGATTCATCCAATGGATCGTTGGAGTTTCGCATGTTACTCAAGAGTTGTGGCCAGACATCTCGTGATTCATGATGCAGATTCGTCCATCCCATCCAGAATCCAAACCGACGTGTAGACTCTCGGTATATCCACGACCTTTTTTCTGGATGACCTTGGTCGTAGATCAGCAGCCATGTTGGAGGATCACTTGATGGCGACCAATATCCATGTGCGACAAGGTAATCCGGCAGGTATGGTCGGCTGAAGTCCGGTTCTATCTCAGACGTGTAGATTGGAAAGCTCGTGCCAAGCCAGGCGATTCGAGTCTGCTTTGCGAACGCCAGTGATTGTGGCGAGAAGTAGATCAGCTTCTGGTGTCCCTGATAAATTGAAGCTGACCACCAAACAAAGAAGAGGACACCAATTAGCCAGATGACACGCCACCGAGTACGCAATGGTTTTTCAACAGGTTGATGCTGCGAGGTATCCTCTTGGCCTGTCGCGATCTGAGTCATTTTTCACTTCCGTCACTTGCTGGGTCTCGATCACGAACGACTCACGTATTCAAACTTTCACAACGGCCATGAGAGCCATTGATAATTCTGCGTGCAGTTGTTCAATTGATTCCAGTCCGACAGAGATTCTTACGAGTTCGTCACAGATACCAATAGCGGCGCGGGCTGTGGATGACATGAAGCGATGTGATGTCGATGCCGGATGTGACAGCGTCGTCCGGGCATCGGCCAGCGTCGGGGCAAACGGAATGGATGCGGCCGCCCGCATAAAGGTATTCACAACTTCCGTGCCTTCACCTGCCAGTTCAATCGAAAAGATGCCGCCAGTTCCCGACGGATACAGCTTATGGGCGATATCATATGAAACATGGTCCGGCAACGAAGGATGGTAGAGTCGTTTGACTCCGGGATGTCCATGCAGTGCCTGAGTCAGTTGCGTCGTCGTGCGACAGATCTGATTCATTCGCAGCGGCAGCGTCTTTAATCCGCGCTGACAGAGCCATGATTCAAATGGATTGGCATTTTGGCCAAATACACTTGCAGTGCCGTTCAATCGCTTCATCCATGCGGCTGAGCCAGCCGCCAGACCCAGCATTACATCTCCATGCCCGTTGATGTACTTCGATGCGCTGTGCATGACGATCGATGCACCCAGTTGACACGGCTTGATAAGTTCCGGCGTTGTGAAGGTGCTGTCAACGACGAGTGGGATTTCCGGCGGCATCAGGTTGGCGATCGCGCGGATATCGCAAACTTCGAGCAACGGGTTCGACACGGTTTCGACGAGCACAAATCGTGTCTTGTCTGAAATCAGCGGCGTCAATTCTTCAGGCTTGGTCGCATCGAACGTAGAAACGCTGATTCCGAACCGCTGCATTCGGTGAGCCAGTTGCATTGTCTTGCCGTAGATCGCTCGCGCAAGAATGACGTGATCACCGGCGGACGCCAGCGACAGAAAAATGCTCCCCAGCGCCCCCATGCCCGACGCAAAGACGGCTCCCGCTTCAGTGCCTTCCAGTGCAGCGATGGATTCGGCGAGCGCAGAGTGGTTCGGGTTACTGTCGCGAGTGTAAATGTCACCGCGAAGTTCTCCTGAGTTGATCTTTTCGAGGACATCCAGGTCTGGCACATCAAACGCCGTCGATTGATAAATCGGTGGCGCGCTGGGATGTGTAACAGACGGTGCCGGATGGCCCATGCGTGAAGGGTGTTCAGATGACATTAATGCACTCGCTGTCCCGGAACGGAACCGGTGTCCGGCGACAACAGGAAGACTTCTGATCCGCCGCTGCCGCTGGCGCAGACCATGCCCTGGCTGAGACCGAATTTCATCTGACGCGGCTTCAGATTGGCAACGCAGATCACGAGGCGTCCGACAAGATCTTCTGGTTTGTAGGCCGCTTTGATCCCGGCAAATACATTTCGCGTTTCACCGCCTCCAAGAGACAGCGTCAATTGCAGTAACTTGTTTGCCGTCGGAACGTGGTTCGCTTCGATGATACGAGCGACACGCAAATCGACTTTGACGAAATCCTCAATGGTGCATTCTTCGGCCAGGGGTTCGTTGGCAAGTGCGTCACCAGCGTCTTTCCATTGGTCTGCCGTGTGGAATTCCACTGACGGTGCTTCCGGAGTCGCGGGTGCTACTGCCTGTTCAGCAGCCATATCTTGTTTGCTGTCTTCGATCATCGCTTCAACCTGTTTCGTTTCAATGCGTTTCATTAAGTGGGTGAATGGACTGACAAGCGTCCCTGTCAGAGGTGTTTGGGATTCCGACCAGTTTGAAATCAGCCGGTTCAGAAGTTCTTCTGTCTGTTGTGCCAACCCTGGGAGTACGGGCGCAAGGTACGTGACAATTTGCCGGAACAAATTGAGCGTAATTGTGCAGACATCGCGAAGCTCGTCTGCTTTTGCAGGGTCTTTTCGAATCACCCACGGCTGGCGATCATCGACGAACTTGTTCGCTTTATCGGCGAGAGTCATGATTTCCCGAATCGCCGCGTTGTAATTGCAGTCTTCATAGAAGGCCGCAATCTGTTCGCCTTTTTCAGCCGCGGCCGCAAACAGACCTCCGTCATCGGGATAAACATCGCTGAGCGTTTGATCGGCAAGAAAACCAGCCGAACGCGATGCAATGTTGACAACCTTGCCAACGAGATCGCTGTTGAACCGCGCAACGAACTCGTCGAGGTTCATGTCAATGTCGTCAAGCCCTGTGCCGAGTTTGCTGGCGTAGTAATATCGCAAGGCTCCCGGCGGCAGGTGTTTGAGATACGTTGAGCCCATGACAAACGTGCCTTTGGACTTCGACATTTTTTCACCGCCGACGGTGAGGAATCCGTGCACATGCACTTTGTCTGGCAGATTAAAACCAACGGCTTTGAGTATTCCCGGCCAGAACAGCGTGTGGAAGTATGCGATGTCCTTGCCGATGAAGTGATGAATCTCGGCACGGGATTTCGCGTCCCACCAATTCGGCAGGCTTTCGCCGTTTCGTTTGCACCATTCCTGTGTCGATGCCACATAACCGATTGGCGCGTCGAACCAAACGTACCAATAGTGGCCGAGTTTGTCGGGGATCTCGAAACCGAAATACGGAGCAGGGCGAGAGACATCCCAGTCGCGCAGTGCTTCGCCCAGAAAGTTGCCTTTCAGATAATTGGCGACTTCGGACTGCAGATGCTTGCCATCCTGAGTCCACTCATTCAGAAACTCATGCAGTTGTTCCAGCTCGATAAAGAGATGCTCGGCAGTTCGTATTTCCGGAACCGCGCCCGAGAGCGTGCTTTTGGGATTCTTAAGGTCTGCCGGCGTATAGGCCGCGCCGCAGACGCTGCAATTGTCGCCGGGTTGATCTTCCGCTCCACATTTCGGGCAGGTTCCGCGCACGAAACGGTCGGCCAGAAATGTTCCGGCGACTGGATCGTAGAGCTGAGCGACGTCCTTTTCCTTCACCAGTCCGGCCTTGCGGATCGATGACCAAATGATGTTGCACAGCTCCTGATTTTCCGGACTGTTCGTGCTGCCGTAGTTGTCGAATTCGATTTGAAAACCGCCGAAGTCGCGGATGTGCGCTTCACGCATATCTGCGATGACTGCGTCTTCCGAACGCCCTTCGCGCCTAGCGCGAATCATGATCGCCGTGCCGTGCGTATCGTCGGCGCAGACGAAAATGCAGCGGTGGCCGCGCAGCTTCTGGAATCGCACCCAGATATCGGTCTGGATGTATTCGACAAGGTGGCCGATATGGATGTGTCCGTTGGCGTATGGCAACGCAGCGGTCACAAGAATCTGTCGAGACATTTCGGGACGGTTCCGTTCAGCAGTTTTAAATGACAGGTATTTCCTGCGCGAATTGGACCTGACCGGGCGACACGGGTCAACTGGTAGGCATTGGGTCTCACAGAAGACACGCGAATGGGGCTATGGGATCATGGAATGCACGGAATCGTCCTGCAGTTGGCAGTTGAAATTCGATGTCAGGCTAATTAATCCAGAGTCGCCTGTTCGCCTGTTCGAAGGATATCCAGTACTTCGGCAGGTGTATTGGCCGTGCGTAGCCGCTCGGGGATGAACTCGCTTTCGTCCAGCAAAGTCGCAATAATCGCCTGAAGACGCTGATGCACCCGAGGCTGACCTGTAGGGGTCAGAAGCACAAACAACAGGTGAGCCCGCTCTGTGGTGCCCCTGTACGGAATACCTTTTTCCGAACGTATGACAAGCACAATGGCTTTTTGCAGACCGAGCAAACGAGCATGCGGCATGCCGAGATGGCGACCCAGATAAGTTTCGATCAAACGCTCACGTTCTTCGACAGCTCGAATAATCTGATCAGCCGGGACTGGCAGGGATTCTCGCTTCATACGAGACAGAGCGATGCGAACGGCTTCGATCGTGCTTTCTGCTTCGATGTGCAAGTGGACGCGGTCCTCCAGCAATGAGTCAGAAAGATGTATTGGCTCTTCATCCTCAAATTCGTCTCGAATGGTTCCGACGATTTCTTCAATAACGTCTTCAAGCGTCAAATAACCAGTCCAAACTCCTTTTGCATCTTTTACGATCGCGGCGTGAATTCGTTTTTTCTGCATTTCCGCGAGGACAGATTCCAGCAGTGCAGTTTCTGTGACTGTGAGTAGCGGACGAAGAAGAGCTTTCAGGTCGTCACCGTGTTCGCCTGCAAACAACACGTCCTTTAGATGGACACTACCAATGGGATTAACACCGTCACCCTCCAAAAGCGGGTAGCGGCTAAATCTGTAGCGACGCGCAATTTGCAGGTTTTCGGTCCACGAGTTTCCTGTCGTCATGCATCGCACCTGAGAGCGCGGACGCATGGCATCGCGAACGATGAGTTCGCCCAGATCGAAGACGTTTTCCAAAAACAGCAGGCGGCGAAAAGTCATCATGCCAGTGGACTGTGATTGATTCAGCAGAATGCGGAGTTCGTCTTCACTGTGATTCTCATGGTGTTTTGAACCGCCAAGCCCCATCAATCGCAGAAGCACACTTGCCGAGCCGTTTAAAACCCAAAGCGGTATCACGAACAGGGTTCGCACAACTCTGAGTGGCGCGGCCGACAGTAGGGACGACCGATCTGTGCGGCGAATCGCCATCGATTTCGGAATCAGCTCCCCAATGAGCGTATGCAGGTAACTGGCAAGCAGCAGGCCTAGTGCTGTTGAGATACCGTGAGTCGTCAGGAAGGTGACATCACTGGCTTGGGGGAACAAGCCTGTGGCGATGAGAAGTGGTTCGATCAGCTTTACCAAAGCTGGCTCGGCCACGAATCCGAGTCCAATTGAAGTAAACGTAATACCGACCTGACAAACGGAAAGGTACTCGTCGAGATGATCTTGAACGTGCTTCGCAGCTGCGGCACCCCTGACGCCGCTATCCATGAGCTCACGAATTCTTGACGGTCTCATTTTGACGGCAGCAAACTCTGCCAGCACGAAAAACCCATTTATCAAAATGAGTAAGGCCGCCAGGAACAAATAAAGAATCACCATTTCCAAATGTGCCTCGTGATTGAAAAACTCGTACCCAATGTGCAGTCTAGACATTCGTGGCAAGACTTACCAAGCACCGAAAAATCCTCGTTCGATTTGGACTTGGGGAAGCCACGCACGTGCAATTGGCACGCTGAATGCTTAAAACTCGCCTGGAGACAATTATGACGAAAATTGTCACTAGTTGCTCATGGAATGGGCAGCTCTGCTTACGAAAACTGCAGCTGATTCCTGATCTTCGGCTGCGGCGAGCGAAACGGGATTTATTTCATGGTTGTCAGTGTTTGGCGACCCCCAGTGAGTTCCTGCATGGATGCGGCTTCAGTTGCGGAAGTCAAAAGCAGATTGGGTAGCAGGGTGCTTCATTTCTGGATGAAGCGAATGCAGTGAATGCCCATGGTCATCGCAAGTCTATAAGGTTTTAACGGGAGGAAAGTCAGAGCATGTCGAAAGCAAAGTTGGAGTATATTTGGCTGGACGGTACTAAGCCCACGCAAGTGCTGCGAGCTAAGACAAAGATTATAAAAGATTTTGGCGGAACGCTTGAAGAATGTCCGATTTGGTGCTTCGATGGAAGTTCTACGAATCAGGCTCCGGGCGGTTCATCTGACTGTCTGTTGAAGCCAGTCGCAATCTTCCCGGATCCGGGTCGCATTGATGGGTATCTGGTAATGACGGAAGTCCTGAATCCGGACAACTCCGTACACGAATCAAATGGCCGAGCTACGATTGAAGACGGCGATGACGACTTCTGGTTCGGTTTCGAACAGGAGTACTTCCTGTGGGACCGCGAAACCAATCTTCCTCTGGGATTCCCAGTGGGTGGATATCCAGCACCCCAAGGACCGTATTATTGCTCCGTCGGCGCCAAGAATGCATTCGGTCGTGACTTAATTGAAGAGCATCTTGACCTGTGTATTCAAGCTGGCATCAACATTGAAGGGATCAATGCTGAAGTTGCCACCGGTCAGTGGGAGTTTCAGATCTTCGCTAAAGGCGCTCAGCGCGCCGGTGACGAAGTCTGGGTTGCCCGGTTTCTGCTGGAACGAGCTGCTGAAAAATATGACCTTTCCATCAACTGGCACTGCAAGCCACTTGGCGACACGGATTGGAACGGTTCCGGCATGCACGCGAACTTTTCAAACACGACGCTGCGCACCTGCGGTAGTCAGGCAACATACGAGAAGATTTGCCAGGCTTTCGCTCCACGCGTTAAAGAGCATATCGCCGTCTACGGTGCCGACAACCACATGCGGCTAACCGGAAAGCATGAAACTCAGACAATCGACAAATTCAGTTTTGGTGTTTCCGACCGCGGTGCATCGATCCGAATTCCAATCGCAACCGTGCAGAATGGTTGGAAAGGCTGGTTGGAAGACCGTCGACCTGCCTCAAATGCTGATCCCTACAAGGTTGCATCAGAAATTATTCGCACCGTAAAGGCAGTTAAGATCTGATTGAGGCCAGACGTCCCGAATCGGATCGGTTCATCCGCTAGGAGGGTGGATGTCTGGATAGGGAGTCACTGCTGGTCGTTGGGAGTAATCCTATCGATCAATCCTCCCGGGCTGTTCAGTGGCAACACTGAACAGCCTTTTTTTATGCCCCTTGGGTAAATCAAAACTCAAGCAGATTTGCCGAACATTTTTGTAATCTCTGCGTCCTTCATTTACGTATTTACAATAGAGCTAGGATTAACCAGCAGAATCTGCATGATGACAACTTTCAAGCTTCGGCTTCAGTGCTGTTTTTTTGAACAGTTGTTCTGCAAAAAATGTGTTGAAATGCCTGACCTTTAGCGGCAATTCCGACAATTCCTTGTCACTGTGAGCGAATTTTGCCGTTTATCGCAGGTGTATTGCGAGTTCTTATGGGAGCGAGAGACCGAACCTGTGAATTGGAAGAACTTCTCGGTGGAAATGGATCAGCATTTGCTTAACAGAGCCCAATGGATGCGAACAGTCAATTTGACGCTGCCGGTTGGATTAATTTCGAGATGATTGTGCGGCGAGCAGTTCTGACAGAAATGCCAACTTTTGGCAGTTTGACAAGCAAGGGAGCAAGTCGTGGTTAACGTAAACACTCTGGTCGACTCACAAAACGACAATCTTGAAAACCAGGCCGCGCTGGGTTTTCTCGCGGTGGTGTCCACTCCCGGCAGTGCTCGGTCGCTCGCGCCGCATGACGTGGCCGGATCGCGCCTTAGCTGGAGTTCAGAGTCGGAGCGAAATGAATTGCTGCTGAGTCGTTCGCTTGCCGGCGAAAGCGTTGCGTGCCTTGCGAGAACATTCAGCCTTTCGAAAACGGCCGTACATGGGGCTCTAATGGCAGCCCGCGTTGCTCGATTGAATGAAGCCAATGTAGACTTCATTAATAGTGCAGAATTCTCCGCGCGAAACGCAGAAGCTGTGATTTGCGGGCAAGCACCGGAAATCGACAATTCCTCCGTCGGCCGGATTCCGACTGGATTACCTGCATATCTTACTGAACTATATCGGGTTCCACTGCTGACGAAGGCTCAGGAGCAGTATTACTTCCGACGAATGAATTTCCGTAAGTTTCAATTCTCCCAGCTGCGATCTGAATTAGATACTGCCAAGCCATCTGCACGCGTTGTTTCCAGACTGGAGGCACTGCTGGCTGATATTTCGGAAATAAAAAATCTCCTGATTCAATCGAATCTGCGATTGGTGGTTTCAATTGCAAAGCGGTATCTAAAGGCCAACTCCGGGTTCTTTGAACTCGTTAGTGATGGAAATATCTCTTTGATTCGAGCTGTGGAAAAGTTTGACTACTCTCGCGGCAACAAGTTTTCAACCTACGCATCCTGGGCGATTCTTAAGAACTTCGCGAGATCCGTACCGGCGGAGCATCAGCGCATGGATCGCTTCAGAACCGGCAATGACGAAATCTTTGCTCAGTCACTTGAACAGCGAGGATCGATCTTAATTGATGAACACATGAACACAACCCAAAGAGCCGTAATCCGAGAAATGATGCAGGAGCTGGACGGCCGCGAGCAGAAGGTTATCGCGTGTCGATTTGGCCTAAGCGAAGGCGAAGAGCCTGAGACCTTGGAGCAAGTGGGCAGCCGACTTGGAGTCACGAAGGAGCGAGTGCGTCAGATTGAAGTTCGGACTTTGGAAAAATTGAGGAGGATCGCCGAGAGACGAGCCTTCGAAATCCCAGGGTTTTAACGCTCTGTCGCGTAGACTGCCATGGTTTTTGCCTAACCCGTCCATGTAGCGTAAAGAGAATATGTCGCTGCTGATTCCCCCTGCCCTTCCTGCATGAAAGTTACATGTATCTTTCGGCGAAGCAAAAACCCAGCGACAAATTGGAAACAGCCGATATGAACGAAAGTCAATCCAGGCTAAAAGTTGTTGCCTCAGATTGGGAAACGCCGTCAATCTTCCAGATATCATTTTCGGTGGCTGGTTTGACTCGTTCATGAAGTTGAATCATCCGATATCAGTTCGCGATGAGGCAACTCGGCGAGAGCGTCAAACAAGAGGGAAATAAGTGGATAGTTTTATCGAACGTGCGTCGTCGGGGCGGAATCCCTCTGTTCTGTGTTCTGAGAAACTGACTCAATCGAGGCGTGTGAGTTTCTCTGGGTAGATCTTTCTGCGGCGTTGTTGACTACTTGGTTTTGATAAGTCAAGCTTAGAGTTCCCCCGTTGTTGGGAGCTTTCCGGGATCTGGCTTGTCTGGAAGAAACGGCTTGCTATACTCCGCCGCTCGCCATCGCACGCGGTCCGCGCTAGTGTAGCTCAATTGGCAGAGCTCCGGTTTTGTAAACCGGTGGTTGTGGGTTCAAGTCCCTCCGCTAGCTTCTGCGAACGATTTGGCCTCTGTTTAGGTTGGTCAATCATCGTTTGATTTTGTTGGGGTTAATGATAGAGGGGGAATACCCGAGTGGCCAAAGGGGCCAGACTGTAAATCTGGTGACGTTAGTCTTCGCAGGTTCGAATCCTGCTTCCCCCAGTTTATGTCTGTGGGTCTTTGTTTTTGTCTGCTTGGTCTTGGGATTTGGTTAAGTTTGTGATCGAACGAATGCGGGCGTAGTTCAATGGTAGAATTCCAGCCTTCCAAGCTGGCTGTGTGGGTTCGATTCCCATCGCCCGCTCTTTGCGTTCTGGGGGGGCAGCTTGATCGCAGAGATTGCTGCTGTAGCTCAGTTGGTAGAGTACGTCCTTGGTAAGGACGGGGTCAAGGGTTCAAGTCCCTTCAGCAGCTTTTCTGCTTTCGTGTGTCGCTGAGAATGTGTTATTGATTTGTGATGTGTGGGCGTCTCGCGTGGGGATGCCGAGTTCTTTTTGAGGTGATTTTGCCGGGCTGCGTTTAGTATCCTGGCGCAGATTGATCTGGAGTTTGGGTAATGGCAAAGGGTACCTTTGAGCGAACGAAGCCGCACGTCAACGTCGGCACTATTGGCCATATTGACCACGGTAAGACGACGACAACGGCTGCAATTTTGGCCGTGCAGGCTGCTAAGGGTCTGGCAACCGTCAAGGCTTATGCGGATATTGCGAAAGGCGGCACCGTACGTGACGTCACCAAGACTGTTACGATTGCGGCGAGCCATGTTGAGTATGAAACTCCAAATCGCCACTACGCTCACATCGATTGTCCAGGGCATGCTGACTATATCAAGAACATGATTACCGGTGCCGCTCAGATGGACGGAGCGATCTTGGTGGTCTCCGCTGCTGACGGTCCGATGCCTCAGACTCGCGAGCATATTTTGTTGGCTCGTCAGGTTGGCGTACCTGCTCTTGTTGTGTTCTTGAACAAATGCGACTTGGTTGACGATGTCGAATTGCTCGATCTCGTGGAAATGGAAGTTCGCGAGTTGCTCACAAAATATGGCTTCCCTGGCGACGACATTCTGCTGGTCAAGGGTAATGCCCGAGGGGCTCTGGATAACCCAGCTGACGACAAATTCAGCTCTTGCATCACAAATCTGATGGAAGCATTGGACAAGTCAATTCCTGAGCCAAAACGAGCTGTTGATAAGCCGTTTATGATGGCTGTGGAAGACGTATTCTCAATCGAAGGTCGCGGAACCGTTGCGACGGGTCGAATCGAAGCTGGTGTTGTAAAGGTTGGCGAAAAGATTCAAGTCATTGGTCTTCGCGACACCCAGGAAACGACAGTAACCGGCGTCGAAATGTTCCAGAAAACCTTGGATCAAGGTATTGCTGGCGACAACGTTGGGCTGCTTCTTCGAGGGCTCAAGAAGGAAGATATTCAGCGTGGTCAGGTACTGGCCGCGAATAACTCAATTAAACCACACACCTCGTTCGAGGCGGAAGTTTACGTATTGAGCAAGGAAGAAGGCGGCCGCCATACGCCGTTCTTCACCGGGTATCGTCCTCAGTTCTACTTCCGAACAACGGACGTAACGGGTTCAACCAAATTGCTGGACGGTGCTGAGATGTGCATGCCTGGCGATAATGTGAAAGTTGAAGTTGAGCTTGGTAAGCCAATCGCGATGGAAGAACAGAGCCGCTTCGCTATTCGCGAAGGCGGAAAGACAGTCGGATCTGGCGTTGTGACCAAGATCCTGAAGTAGGCTGTTTCTTCTGATAAATAGAGGCTGCCTGCCGGCGGTTGTTGTCGGCAGGCAGTTTGTTTTTGCTGTTTTAGTGTCTGGTGAGAAGGTTTGTTGTCATGCGTGAGTATGTATGGCTTGAGTGTACGGAAACTGGGCAGCGGAATTACCGTGTTATCAAAGAAACTCGCGGAACCGAGCGGCTCGAGCTTATGAAGTATTGTCCGAAACTTCGCAAGCACACTCTGCATAAAGAGTCGCGTAAGAAGTAGGGTCAGTTGTTGCGGATTGAACGGGTGTAGCTCAATTGGCAGAGCACCGGATTCCAAATCCGGCGGTTGGGGGTTCGACTCCCTCCGCCCGTGCTTTGGTGTTGGCTGTCAGAAATTGTCGTCGTTTTTCGTATCGATCTAGTTTTTTGACGAGTGTCAAATGTCGATTAAAGGCGGAAGTGCCTCGCTCTTGCCAGAATTGTTTCGGTTTGGCATCTACAAGTCAAATCAGGGGCGAATGGTTCGGCAATTTACTTTCTTCGCAGTGGCTTTGGTTGCGGCGTTCGGTTGCATCACGCTTGCGAATGGCCCGATGATGTCATACGCGAAGACTGTTCAAGTTGGCGTGCCGGTGGCTGTATGGCTGGTTTGCTGCTGGGTGGCCTTTCGGCTCGTCAACTTTCCAAGATTTGCGGACTTCCTTGTATCAGTGGAGTCGGAATTGGAGAAGGTGACCTGGCCCGGCCGAAATGAAGTGATTCAAGCGACGGTTGTGGTGCTGTGTACAATGTTTTCCCTTGGGCTGTTCCTGTTCCTTGTCGATCTTCTTTGGACTTGGTTGTTTAGTTTCATTGGATTTACCGAATACAGTTCGAAGAGCTAAATTTGTGATGATGGGTATCTTTGCAATCGGTCAAAGGCTTTGCTTGCATTTTTCGTTCCGGCTTGTCAAGATGCGGGGCTCTAATTTTTCAGCCGAATTTTGATTTTTGGATTTGTTCGAGGGTTTCTTAATGGCCAAGGAAGCGGTTGGTGCAAGTTCTGCGGCCGGCGACATGCTTTGGTATGTGCTGAAAGTGCAAACGAATCGCGAAAGAACGATTCGGGAAGCCCTGTTGAAGAAGGTTCGTCTGGAAGAGTTAGAAGAGTTTTTTGGCGAGATAGTCATCCCTTCCGAGAAGGTGGTCGACACTCGCGGAGGCTCACCGAAGGAGCAGGATCGGAAGTTGTTTCCTGGTTACATCATGATTCAGATGGTCCTGAATGATGATACATGGTATTTGGTTCGAGACACTGGTGGTGTCGGCGATTTTGCTGGAGCTGCAGGCAAGCCGATGCCAATGGATCAGCATGAAGTCGATAGAATGTTGGGTCGGGCTGAGGCTCAGGCGACTGCTGCTCCGAAGGTGAAGATTCAGTTCGCCTCAGGTGATGTTGTGAAGATTCGAGAGGGCACTTTCGAAAACTTCGAAGGTACTGTTGAAGGAGTTGATGAACATAATGGGAAGGTTTCGGTGTTGATCGAAATCTTTGGACGTTCAACTCCTGTTGAGTTGGATCATTGGCAAGTTGAGTCGGTTTGATTCGCGGCGTTTCAGTCGGTTTTTGTCGGTTTCTTTAGCGATTTGGGTTGATCGGTCATGGGTAAGAAACGTGCAGTTACTGCGCAGATCAAGGTTCAGGTTACTGGAGGTCAGGCGACTCCAGCTCCTCCTGTGGGCACGGCACTCGGCCCGCACGGCGTGAACATCGGCCAATTCGTTCAACAGTTCAACGAGAAGACTCGTGATATGATGGGGATCACAATCCCCTGCGTGATCACAGTCTATAACGATAGGACGTTCGAGTTTGTTTTGAAGAGCCCTCCAGCGGCCGTCCTGTTGAAGAAGGTGGCTGGCGTTGCTAAGGGTTCAGGTAATCCCCTGAGAACCAAAGTGGGTAGTGTGACCACAGCCCAGTTGGATCAAATTGCAAAACAGAAATATGAAGATCTAAATGCGTCATCACCTGAGCAGGCTCGCAAAATGATCGCGGGTACCGCCAGAAGTATGGGCATTGAGGTCATTGATTAGTTTTTACGTGGCTTAAGGCATTGCTGGTTCCAGGTTGACAGATTGTTGGGTGCGATAATGGCAGGTCAGTCGAAGCGGATGAAGTCGTTGTCTAAAAAGGCAGCTGGTTTAGGTACTCTTCAATTACCGGAAGCGGTTAAAGCGCTTAAGGGATTGGAGGATACTCTTCCGAAGGCGATTAAGAAGATTGGCTTCGATCAGACAGTTGAGATCGCTATCCGTTTGGGTGTTGATCCGCGTCAAGCTGATCAAATTGTTCGCGGTTCAATCGTATTGCCGCACGGTATCGGCAAGTCCCAGCGTGTCGTGGTGTTTGCTCAGGGCGAGAATGTTAAGCTTGCTCAGGCCGCAGGCGCTGACATTGTAGGCGGCAAGGATCTCGCTGATAAGATAAAAGATGGCTGGCTCGAGTTTGACGTGGCGATTGCCACACCGGACATGATGGGTGTTGTTGGTCCGCTGGGACGAGTGCTGGGGCCTCGCGGTTTGATGCCCAGTCCGCGAGCAGGCACAGTGACACAGGATGTAGCCACTGCCGTTCGCGAATATAAGGCTGGTAAGGTTGAGTTTCGTGTTGACAATGGCTCAAACGTACACTGCGTAGTTGGCCGCATGTCGTTCGATGCAGATAAATTGACTGAGAATATCGAATCCCTGTTGAACTTCATCCGCAGTCTGAAGCCAAGTGCATCAAAGGGTGTTTATGTTCGCGGTGTGGTAGTTTCCGCGACGATGATGCCATCCATTCTGGTTGCTGTTTAGCAATCTGCTAAGTGCTTTGGCCTTAGGTTTCTGCATAGTTAAATTTATTGGTGAGTCGGTAGCAATGGGTCGTCAAGTTAAAGACATGGTGATATCCGATATTCAGTCGCGAATTGGCGATGTGAAGGACTTCATTGTTGTTGATTGCTCAAAGATTGATGCGATTACCGCTAATCGATGGCGGCTTGGATTGCGAAAGGATCGTATCACGGCCTTGACCGTAAAGAATTCAATTGCTGCGAATGCTCTAAAGAAAAAAGGTATCAGTGGTCTGGATTCCGTACTTGCGGGTCCATCCACATTGATTTGGGGTGGCGACGACATCGTTGCTTTGTCTAAGGCTGTAACCAAGTACGCCAAGGACATGCCTAATTTGGAAATCAAGGGTGGCAGTGTTGAGGGGCAAACCCTCAATGCGGCTGCTGTAGATAGTCTCAGCAAGAGTGCTGGGCGTTCGGAGACGATTGGTCAGATTGCTGGCTTGCTGCTTGCTCCTGGTGGCCAATTGGCTGGTTGCCTGAGGAGCCCTGGTGGCAAGTTGGCTGGTCAGTTGAAAACGTTATCTGAAAAAGAGACTTCTGAGTAGTTCAGCGGCTTAGTGTTCTGCTGATATGTTTGTTGTTAACGAAAAGCGTGTTACCGAAAAAGAAAGGTATTGGCAATGTCTGCTGAAGCAGCCACTGAATTTGATAGCAAGACGAAAGAGCTTGGCGATAAGATTGTTGGACTGACCCTGCTGGAAGCAAAGCGGGTTGTGGACTATCTCAAGGAAGTTCACGGTATTGAGCCAGCTGGTGGCGGCATGATGATCGCAGGGCCAGCTGCGGGGCCTGCGGCGGAAGCTGCTCCAGAGCAGACTGAGTTCGCTGTCGTGTTGACCGGATTCGGCGAGAACAAAATCGCTGTCATCAAGGTCGTCCGAGCTGTGACTGGATTAGGCTTGAAGGAAGCAAAGGATCTCGTCGAAGGTGTGCCAAAGCCTTTGAAGGAAGGTCTTGCAAAGGAAGATGCAGAGAAGTTGAAGGCAGAAGTTGTAGCTGCCGGCGGTACTTGCGATATCAAATAATTGATGTCTTAGCACTCTGTTAAATTAGCTTTTCGTTGGCACTGACCGGGGCGATCGTTGATCGCGCCCGGCGGTGGCAAAAATGCCGATGGTTTGGATGATCCGCCTGTAAGGTGGCCATCCGTTTGTGAATGAAGGCTTGGCACTTAGTGTCCAGCGATCGTCAGCTAAATACGAATTTGATGTGGATGGCTCATAGAAGCAGGCAGCTGTCGAGTTGATCGGCAGGTGCCTTTCGTCGCGCGCCATTCGCGGGTATTTCGACCCTTGGCGGCACTCAAACTGCGTTCTTCATTTCGGCTTGAGAGCCGGAGGATGTGGTTGTGAATATATCTGATTTTTGCGAGTAAGTGGTGGCTTGGCTCGCGTGTTGCGATTTTCTATTTGAAGACAGGTCTCTGTATGCCGATTCCGTCTGTCCGTACTATCGACAAAGACGCAGTTCGTAACTTCGGAAAAATCAATGCCGAGTACGAGATTTCCGGACTGACTCTGATTCAGACTGCTTCGTATGCTCGTTTTCTTCAGGCTGATCGAACCTCGCGTGACCGGCTCGATGTTGGTCTCGAAGCAATTCTGCGTGAAGTGTTCCCGATCGAAAGTTACGATGGGCAATTTCGCCTTGAGTACGTCCGTTATGAGCTGGGTAAACCCCGTTATACTCCGGCAGAGTGCAGACAGCTTCGCTTAACGTACGGAATGCCTTTTCGAGTTTGGTTGCGACTTGTGAAAGAGCAGCCCGTAGAGGAAGAAGTATACCTCGGCGACATACCAATCATGATTGGTGGTGGTGAATTCATCATCAATGGTGCTGAGCGAGTTGTTGTATCTCAGTTGCACCGATCGCCCGGAGTGGATTTCGTGATGGCTGAAGAAACAGCCAGCAGCGAGCGGAAGACTCAGTCATGCCGAATCATTCCAGAACGTGGAAGCTGGATCGAACTATTGGTCAGTAAACGTGAAGCGATCGGCGTCAGAATCGATCAAAGCGGGAAGTTTTCCGCAGTAACATTGTTGCGCGCGATGTCCAAGGACTATTCGTCCGATGCCGCAATCATTCGTTTGTTTTACAAGACTGAAACGGTAAAAATCACGGCAAAGACAGTTGCTGCTGATCTCGTCGGCAAGTACTCCGTCGATAACGTTATCTTTCCGGAGAAGCATGACCGCTCAGGTGAAATCGTCGTTGATGCGGGCTACGAGATCAGTGATCTTGTGGCCGAAGAATTGGTCACATGCGGCGTGAAGAGTGTTGAGATTGTATCCGATGCCTCTGATTTGTTGATGTTGAAGACGCTCGCGGAAGACGGCACATCAACCCACGAAGAAGCGTTGTTGAAAATCTACCAGCGACTTCGCCCTGGCAATCCACCAAATCTGGACAAAGCCACCGATTTGTTCAACGAGAAGTTCTTTGACGTCAATCGCTATAGACTTGGACGGGTTGGTCGTTTCCGCATTAATCGCAAGTTCGCTCAGGATATCTCTGACGATGAGATGACACTTAAGCCTGAGGACTTCATCAACGCAATGAAGTACATTGTTCGTCTCCGCATTGGTGATGATACAGCGCAGATTGATGATATCGACAATTTGGGCAATCGCCGGTTGCGAACGATTGATGAACTGGCGGCCGATGAAATTCGCAAGGGATTTTTGAAACTGCGTCGTACCGTTCAGGAACGAATGAGCTTGAAGGAAGTCGATGCCATGACTCCTCGTACGCTCATCAATCCCAAGAGCGTTTCTGCGGCCATCGATTATTTCTACGGTCGTAGTGAATTGTCGCAGGTGGTTGACCAGACGAACCCTCTGTCCATGTTGACACACGAGCGCCGATTGAGTGCTCTGGGCCCGGGTGGTTTGAATCGAAAGCGTGCGGGATTTGAAGTTCGCGACGTTCACATTTCTCACTATGGACGAATTTGTCCGATTGAAACGCCTGAAGGCACAAACATCGGTCTGATCTCCAGCTTGAGCATCTATGCTCGAGTGGATGACTACGGCTTTTTGATCTCGCCATATCGTCTTGTCAAGAACGCAAAGGTCACTGACGAAGTCGTTTGGTTGCGTGCAGACGAAGAAGCGTCTGGCATGGTGTGTCCTGCGGATACGCTTGTTGAAGACGGGATGATCGCTGAAGAACGCGTTCTCGCACGTACGAAAAGCGACGTTGTTTGGATTGATCGGAAAGAAGTTCAATACATCGACGTTGCTCCATGTCAGATGGTTGGTGTTTCGGCCGGTTTGATTCCGTTTCTTGAGCACGACGACGCTAACCGCGCGCTCATGGGATCGAACATGCAGCGCCAAGCGGTTCCCCTGCTGATCTCCGAACGACCTGTGGTTGGTACCGGGATGGAGCAATTTGTTGCTCAGAATTCCGGGATGGTTCTGCGTGCTGAAAAGTCAGGCAAGGTCACATTTGTTGATGCATGCAATATTGAAATTGATGGCCGACGCTACCCGCTTCGCAAGTTTACTCGTCTGAATGAACGAACATGTTTGAACCAAAAGCCAATCGTGGCTATGGGAGAACGAGTCAAGGCTGGCCAGATCCTGTGCGACAGTGCCGCCACAAAAAATGGATCGTTGGCACTTGGTCGTAACGTTCTGGTCGCGTTCATGTCATGGGAGGGCTACAACTTCGAAGACGCGATCATTCTTTCGGAGCGGCTGGTCAAAGAAGACGTCTACACGTCTATCCATCTTGATGAGTTTGACGTTGAAATTCGCGAGACGAAACTTGGGCGTGAAGAGTTTACTCGTGACATTCCAAACGTTAGCGAAAAAGCTCTGCGACATCTTGACGACTCTGGCGTTGTTAAGGTTGGAACTCGAGTAAACCCGGGGGATATCCTCGTCGGCAAGGTCTCTCCGAAGGCTAAGTCGGAACTTACACCAGAAGAGAAACTCCTGCACGCGATTTTTGGTCGTGCCGGCGAAGATGTAAAGAACGAAAGTCTGGAAGTACCGAGCGGTGTCGGCGGCATCGTGATTCATACGGAGAAATTCTCTCGACGTATGAGTTTGTCTGAGATCGAACGCAAGCGATTTGAAGACGAACTCAAGAAGGTTGAACAAGAAAACAACGTTGCGATTACGGAATCATTCAAGGCATTCCTCGTTGATTTAGAAGCCGCATTGGAGCAGCCGGTGGCTGATGCCGATGGACGGGCGCTTGCGAAATTGGATGACCCTAAAGTCGTCGCGGACTACGCCAGAAGATTCCAGACTCACTTTGAGGATATGGATATTCGAAGCCCGCAAAAGAAAACTGCGGCTCGCAAAGTCGTTCGTGAAAACTGGGTTTTGGTCGAAGACGTGATTGACCGCGAAGATCACCGCTTGAACAGCATGAAACGCGGCGACGAATTGCCGAGCGGTGTCCTGCAGATGGTCAAGGTGTATGTGGCATCCAAGCGACAGATTTCTGTCGGCGACAAGATGGCTGGACGTCACGGAAACAAAGGGGTGATTTCCAAGGTCCTGCCGATTGAGGATATGCCATTCCTTGAAGATGGCACCCCTGTCGACATCATTTTAAATCCACTTGGGGTTCCAAGTCGTATGAATGTCGGACAGATCCTGGAAACTCATCTTGGCTGGGCAGCCGCGAAGATGGGATATCGAGCAATTTGCCCGGTATTTGATGGTGCTCCGGAAGAAGAGGTGCGAAAGGCCATGGAGGAAGCAGGACTTCCAGAAGATGGCAAATCGTATTTGTACGACGGACGCACGGGAGAGCGTCAGGAGCAGCGGACGACCGTTGGCCAGATTTACATGCTGAAATTGCATCACCTGGTGGATGACAAAGTACATGCACGAGCAACGGGACCGTACTCGCTCATTACCCAACAACCATTGGGCGGCAAGGCTCGATTTGGCGGTCAGCGTTTTGGAGAAATGGAAGTATGGGCACTTGAAGGGTATGGCGCAGCGCACATTTTGCGTGAAATGTTGACTGTGAAGTCAGATGATATCGTCGGACGTTCAGAGGCCTTCGATAGCATTATTAAGGGTGAAGATGTTCGAGAGCCAAATACCCCTGCATCATTTACGGTTATGCTTAACACCCTTCGTGGACTTGGGTTAGACGTTGAGCCACGAAAGAGAGCTGAAGTCGAAGCTCCATTAATCGGTGATTCTTCATTATAAATCACTTCACTAAACATATATATCTATGAAAACAATTGATACAAATAATTTTGATGGTCTGTCTATCAAAGTAGCAAGTCCTGAAGCTGTGCGTGCATGGAGTTTTGGTGAAGTGACAAAGCCTGAAACTATTAACTATCGTACCGGACGGTCTGAACGATATGGACTTTTCGACGAAAGAATTTTCGGCCCAGAAAAGGATTATGAATGTTACTGTGGAAAGTACAAGCGTATTCGTTATAAGGGAATTGTGTGTGAGAAGTGTGGAGTAGAAGTAACAAAATCTATTGTCAGGCGTGAACGAATG
>JANOZG010000689.1:0-7744 GCA_031429275.1 Planctomycetota bacterium | reverse complement strand
CGCAGTACTTGCCGTAGTCGCTGAGCGGTATAGTTGAGCGAATCGTGTAAGTCCTGCATGGATGGCACAACCAGCTCACCTGCTTCACTTGGTGTCAGCGCGCGGCGATCGGCAACGAGGTCGGCGATCGACACATCGATTTCATGTCCAACCGCACTGATCACCGGGATGCGGCAAGCGACAATCGCGCGGGCCACTTTCTCTTCGTTGAAGCACCACAGATCTTCCAGACTTCCGCCACCACGTCCGGCGATTACAACATCGACGTTGGGGATTCGATGAACGTTTCGCAGCGCTCTCACAATATCATCGGAGGCACCATCCCCCTGAACGCGGACGGGCACAATGATAATTTTAGCCGCTGGCCAGCGACGTGTGATGACCTGAATCATGTCACGCACCGCTGCACTGGACGGACTGGTGATCAATGCGATGCGTCTGGGAATGCGTGGAATCGGCCGCTTGCGAGAGTCATCAAACAGGCCTTCTGCCGACAGCTTGTCTCGCAACTGCCGAAACGCCATTTCGAGTTCACCGATGCCCTGTGGCATCAGTTTTGTGATCACGAACTGACAGGTTCCGCGAGCGACATAGACTTGCAGAGATCCCGTGGCCAAAGCTTTCATGCCGTCCTTGGGAACAAATTTCAATTTTGCAGCCGCGCTGCGCCAAATGACGGCGCTGATCTCGGACGATTCGTCTTTGAGCGTCAGATACCAGTGGCCAGAGGGGCTCATGCGGCAGTTTGAGATTTCGCCCTCCACACTGCAGGGTGGCAATGCCATTTCGACGACTTCTTTAAAAGCCGTGACGAGTTCGGTGACGCTGATGATGGGAAGTTCACTCATAGCGAGGGAGCTTAGCTGTTTTTGGCTTTCGTAGCAAAATATCGCGGAACGTGAAAAATCATGCTGGCGGAAGTGGAGTTGAATATCGTACATTTGAAAGTGAGCGTGGAGGTTCTGGCGTGAATTTGAGAAGAAGAATCTGACCGCTCGTGATACCTTTTCGATATGGCAAACGACCTCAACATGCGTTTGAACTTTGTCCGGGTTGCGTTTTTCGCAGCGCTGGCGGTGGCCGCATTGTCGGGTTCCAGCGTCCTTCAGGCGTCGTGCGGTGATTATGTCTATTCGCGATTTCACTCGCCCACGCCTCAGGGACGAACCCTGAATCAACACTCTGACGCAGATTATCTTGATTTGACATCTTCAGAGATTTCGCCGAAGTATCAGGATGCATCGGATGGGTCTCATTCCACACCGGCTCAGCCAATGCCGTGTCACGGCCCAAATTGTTCGCAGAATCCCACTCCACTGGCGCCATTTGCACCGCTGGCGTATGCTGGAAGTTCAAACCAGGATCGGCTGATGATTGGCCTGCTGTCGTTTGAGTTGCCTTCGAAGTCGTTTTCGCTTGAAGACGTGCAGTCCCGCGCTCGCGCCCGGCGTGGATTTCCGCTACTGATCGAAATGCCACCGGAGATCACGGGCTAGGTTGAGCGGCAGGGCGTCAGCACTCCGTGTCTGCGCAGATATTTCGCTCGAAGGGCTGACTTCCAGCCGCTCGCCAATTCTCTGCATCTCAAACCGCTCTTAACAACCCCGCCGGAATGGCGCTGTGCTTCGGACCGGCCATAGCTCGGGCATTTTTGGTAATTCACGCTTCATCGATCAGAAAGCGATCTCTCTATGTCAGAAAGTTCACCAGCGGCTGCGCCAACCGTCGCGCCGAAGAAAATTGTCCACAAGGCCATCGGGCCAAAACTACGAGTCGTTTTCAATGTCGTTTTGGCTCTGTTAGCGATCATTGGAGCCAACAGCGCCTACCTTGCGGGCGTGACATTTCTACAGTGGTGGACGAAAAGGACGTACGAAGATCAATTCTATGCATGGATGTTCCTGATCCACATCGTCGTTGGTCTTTTGATCGTAATTCCGTTTATTGTGTTCGGCCTGATTCACATGCGGAATACGAAAGATCGCAAGATTCGACGCACTGTGATGATTGGATACGCTCTGTTTGCAGTCTGCATTCTTGTGCTTGTCTCAGGCTTCCTGCTGATGCGGGTGGAAGGTCTGATTGACCTGAAGAGCCCAGTTGCAAGAAACATGATTTACTGGGCTCACGTGGCAGGACCGGTGGTCGGGGGCTGGTTGTATTTCATGCATCGCCTGGTCGGACCGAAAATGCGATGGAAGCAGGGAATGGTCTGGGCCGGACTTGCCGGGGCCACAGCGATAGGCATGGTCATGATGCAGGCCAGTGACCCTCGCGACTGGAATACGGTTGGTCCCAAAGAAGGCGTTCAGTATTTTGAACCTTCACTGGCGCGAACCGCAACTGGAAACTTCATTTCAGCCGAAGTGCTGGATATGAATGATTACTGCCTGAAGTGTCACAAAGATGCACATGACGACTGGGCGAAAAGCGCACATCATTTTAGTTCGTTTAACAACCCTGCGTATTTGGCTAGTGTCGCGGAGACTCGAGAAGTCGGCATGAAGCGGGATGGTAACGTCAAAGGATCGCGTTTCTGCGCAGGCTGCCATGATCCGGTGCCGTTCTTTAGCGGAGCCTTTGACGATCCGAAGTATGACATGCTCAATCATCCGACGTCACAGTCCGGGATTTCCTGTACGGTGTGTCACGCGATTACAAATGTGAACAGCACCGAGGGCAATGCGGACTATACGATCGAAGAACCGATTCACTATCCATTTGCAACCAGCGAAAATGAACTGCTGCAATGGGTGAATAATCAGCTGGTCAAAGCGAAGCCGTCGTTTCACAAGAAAACATTCCTGAAGCCGTTGCACAAGACGGCTGAGTTTTGCAGCACGTGTCATAAAGTGAATTTGCCATTTACTCTGAACCACTATAAGGAATGGCTCCGCGGGCAAAATCACTATGACAGCTGGTTACTCAGCGGCGTTTCCGGGCATGGAGCTCGCAGTTTCTACTATCCGCCGAAGGCTCAGACCGAATGCAACACCTGTCATATGCCTTTGAAAGAATCCGGAGACTTCGGAGCGAAGTACTTTGACGACACCGGCAAACTGAAAACTCACAATCATTTCTTTCCATCCGCCAATACGGGAATTAACTGGCTCACCAACAACGATGCCGCCATTGAACAGCATAAGGAATTCATGAAGGGCATCATGCGAGTGGATGTCTTCGGAGTCCGCGAGGGCGGCACCATGGAAGGAAAACTGACAGCACCATTGCGACCCGAGGTGCCAACGCTGAAACCGGGTAACAAGTATCTTCTTGAGACGGTGATTCGAACTGTAAAAATGGGGCACCACTTTACGCAGGGCACAACGGATTCCAATGAAATCTGGCTGGAAGTCGCGGTCACTTCTGGTGATCAGAAGATCGGAGCCAGCGGAGAAATGCAGGACGATAACAGCGTTGATCCGTGGTCCCATTTTGTGAACAACTTCATGCTGGACAAGGACGGAAATCGAATCGATCGCCGCAACGCACAAGATATTTTTACACCGTTGTACATGCATCAGATTCCGCCAGGTGCCGGTCAAACGGTGCATTACAGCTTCACAATGCCAGACACCTTGCACGCTCCGGTGACCGTCAAGTTGCGATTGCTGTATCGCAAGTTTGACTCCACCTATATGGAATTCGTTGACGAAAAAATGGCGGCGATGTCGCGACCAATTCGTGGCCACAAGGACGGTGAGAAATACCGCAACGAACTGCCAATCATTCTTCTGGCCGAAGACACAGTGACATTTCCTGTGGAAGGTGTGGCCGCTAATGTCACCAATCCCGAACGTGAAGGTGTTCCCCAGTGGCAACGCTGGAACGACTACGGCATCGGGATGCTGCTGAAAGGAAAAGCCGCCCTGAGGCAGGCGACGGAAGCTTTCACTGAACTGGAGAAACTGAAGCGATTTGATGGCCCGCTCAATCTGGCACGTGTGTTGGTCGCTGAAGGCGGAGACGGTCAACTCGATGAAGCCGCCGCTGCGATCACGCGAGCAGCGGAATTCAAGGCCGAAGGCAACACTGCCCCGCCATGGACATTGGCATGGTTGAGCGGAGTGATCAATCGTCAGCAGTCTCGACTGGAAGAAGCTGAAGCCAATTTTCGACAAGTGCTGGAATATCGCACCGAAGACACGGTCAAGCGGAAGTTCGACTTCAGCAAAGATTATGAAGTCATCAATTTGCTCGGCGAGACGATCTTCGACCGTGCGACGAATATTCGTTCGCCAGAGCGAACGGCGCGGTTGAAGGAAGCCGTTGATATTTTTCAGAAAACATTGGTGATCGATTCGGAAAACGCCATTGCACACCACAACTTGACTCAGTTGTATGCTCAATTGGGTGAAAAGGAGCTATCTGCAAAACATCGTGCGCTGCATGCGAAATACAAGTCAGACGATACTGCTCGCGGCCAGGCTGTGAGCGCGGCGAGGCAGAAGTATCCAGCAGCGGATTTTGCTTCTGAGCCGCTGGTGATATACGACCTGCAGCGAAAGAAAGAAGACTCAACGGCCTTAAAAAGTCGCTAGGCGTTGAGTGAAAATGCAACTTACTGAATTCCACTACGACAATTATTAGCTTCTCAACGGTCAGGCGAGCGGCAGGGCGTGAGCCTTCCGAGTGCCCAACAAGTTTCCCGTCAATCAGACTCGAAACGAAAATGAATTCGGTCTGGTCTCTAGAACCTTGCTGCTCACCTTCAACGGGGAATTTGAAATCCATGGCATCCAAACCAAATCAGCCAGAATCTGAAGAAACTCAGAACGACGATATCGTCGGTGCCGCACTGCGTTGGTCGGTTGCTGTCATCGTGTTGCTGGCCGTCGCTGGTGCTTCTTTCTGGTGGCTCACTCGGGCGCAGGAGGAAAAGATCGCGACGACGGCTGGGCTGACGGCACTTCCTGTTGCTCGCCCCGCGCCGGCGATGGTGATTCCGGAAATTCCCTTTACCGAAATTACCGAAGCGGCGGGAATCGACTTTGTGCACGAGAACGGTGCCGAAGGCGAAAAGCTGCTGCCTGAAACGATGGGCGGCGGAGGTGCGTTTCTGGATTTCGACAATGATGGCGATCAGGATCTGTTGTGTATCAACTCGAATGTCTGGCCGTGGGCGAAGAATACACCGGAGAAGCTACCGACGTCGGCTCTTTATGCAAACGACGGAACCGGGAAATTCACAAACGTAACGACAGGTTCAGGGCTGGACGTTGCAATGTACGGCAATGGCGTTGCTTGTGGTGATTTCGACAACGATGGCGACGTCGATATCTTTGTCAGTTGCGTTGGTGCCAACCATCTGTTTCGCAATGAAGGCAATGGCAAATTTGTTGACGTCACAACAGAAGCTGCCGTCGCTGGTGATGACGCAGCCTGGAGCACCAGTTGTGGCTGGTTCGACTATGATCTTGACAATGATCTGGACTTGTTCGTCAGCAACTACATTGAATGGTCGCGAGAAATCGATGCTTCGATGGAGTTCACTCTCGATGGCAAGTTGCGAGCCTATGGTCGACCGACCGACTTTAAAGGTGCCTTTCCGTATTTGTATCGCAACGAAGGCGGCGGGAAGTTTACGGACGTTTCTGAACAATCGGGAATCCAGATTCGCGATCCAAATACGGGTGTGCCTGCATCGAAGTCGCTTGGCGTGACGTTTGCTGACGTCAATGCCGATGGATTGGCTGACATCATTGTAGCGAATGACACCGTTCAAAATATTCTGCTGATCAATCAACCGGGCGGCACATTTGTCGAGAGCGCTGCGACATCGGGAGTTGCCTTTGACAACAGCGGAGCTGCGCGCGGAGCGATGGGAATTGACTTTGCATGGTTCCGAAATTCGGATGCACTTGCAATTGCCATCGGGAACTTCGCCACTGAGATGACAGCATTGTACGTGTGTCAGACGCCAGGATCGCCAATCCCGGTCTTTCGAGATGAGGCCATTTCAAATGGACTTGGCCCGGTGACTCGGACGGATCTGAAGTTCGGAGTTCTTTTTCTTGACGCCGATCTTGATGGGCGGTTGGACCTGTTTCAAAACAACGGGCACCTTGAAGAAGACATTCAGGTTGTTCAAGCCAGTCAGCATTACCAACAATCACCTCATTTGCTCTGGAACTGTGGCCCTGATTTGGACAGCGAATTTGTGATGCTGTCTGCAGAGAAGACCAGCGCGGACTTTGCAAAACGGATGGTAGGTCGAGGCGCTTCAGAAGCCGATATCGATGGCGATGGAGATCTTGATCTCATTCTCTTTTCCTCCGGTGGTCGTCCGCGGCTATTGCGTAACGATCAGCAAACTGGAAATCACTGGCTGCGGGTTCACCTGAAAGGGACGAGATGTAACAAAGATGCAATTGGTGCTCAGGTTGAACTCACGTTACCGGATGGAAATGTACTTCTTCGCACCGTGATGCCAACTCGAAGCTATCAATCGCAAGTCGAATTGCCGGTGACATTTGGCCTCGGTCAGGCCGACACCTGGAAATCGCTAAAGATCCATTGGCCGGGCGGCGATACGCAGGAAGTGGCGAGCGGAACTGTGGATCGCATGATTGAAATTTCGCAGTGAAATCAGGCTTCCAAGGTCGAGGTTTGTTGTTTCAGACGTGAGGTTGGGCGTCCAGCCAGCCTTTTATTCCCTGGCTTCAATGTTCATGAAACGCAAAGGCTGGCTGGAAGCCGGCCCCACGAGATTTCATGTCATAAGGGCGACAATCTATGGATCAAGGAGGGACGACATGTTGACTCTTTAGTCTCGGCAAATCTCGAATTTCTTGGGATTTATCGAGGCAGAGGACAATTCACTTCGGAACGGCTTCTCATCCATCCGATTCAACGAAACCACTGATTCAGCCCAATTCCCGCAAAAACGGGCACACTTCATTTTGCATTGAAAAAGGGGCTAAAGTCAGTACACTATGTGGCTTGCGGCAAAGGACAGTCCTTTGTCGAATTCTTGATTGGACCACACATCCGGGCGTTTAAGGGTATCGCGTGCAACGCAGGTTGCGGTGGTATTCCCGCAGGTTGTGGTTAGTGTTTTTGGAGTTGAAATGTCGATTAGTGCAGCGCAAAAAACAAAGATCATGGCTGAACACGCGAAGAAGCCCGGTGATACTGGCTCACCAGAAGTTCAGATTGCTGTTTTGACCGCCGAAATTCAGGCGATTACAGAACATTTGCAGACGCACCCAAAAGATTACGCCGGACGTCGCGGCTTGCTGGCGAAGGTCAGCCGTCGTCGTCAGTTTCTTGACTATCTAAAGCGAGATGATCTGAATCGCTATGTTACGATTATCACTCGTCTGAATATCCGAAAGTAGTTTAACAGGCGTTGCTGCGGTTCATCCCGGCAACGCCTTTTCTGCTTTCTACTGTGTTGTTTAATAGGTTTCGTTTTTGTTGGAAGTGAAGTTGACTGCTGCCGCAGGTTCGTAGCGGATTGCCGCATCCTGTGGTGACTTTGAGTTGTCGGAAAATTGCAGGCCGGTTGTCAGACGTCCCCGATGTTGGACGGTGTTGATCTCGGTAGTCTGTTGGCAGTTGAGCGGGCATGGTTCGCTGCTGCGTCCTTTCCTGATGTCGTAGAAGTTGCTGCACGAGCGTTGAATTTGACCTTCGATCCTGCCTGCGATGCAGTCCGTTTACCGGCTGGTCCGGGTAAGGAACTTGTTGTGAAGAAAGTCTCTGTTGAAATTGAATTTGCGGGTCGCAAGTACTCGCTGAC
>JANOZG010000688.1:0-10598 GCA_031429275.1 Planctomycetota bacterium | reverse complement strand
CTCGCTCCAGCGACAGGATGACGACTGGCACACAGGTGTCACGGTTCAACGGAGACTGAGCCATGCGGCGATCGACTTCAAACAAATCATAATCACTCAACGCTTCCCTGAGCAGAGGATCGTCGTTCTGCTGAAGCCCGGACACCAGAACTTCCCTGGCTTCCTTGTCGTCGCCTGCGAACATGCAGGCCTCAGCCAGGGCCGCTCGGACACTCGGGTTCATGCGGTCGGCCTCCAGTTGTTTGGCCAGTGCTTCCACAGCACACTTCGCAATCGCACGGACATCTTCAGTGCTCCTGTGCAAAGCCTTTTTGAGCTTAGCGAGGGCAAGATTCTGTTCCGGATGAATGCTGGCGACTTCGGTCAAATGCTGTTCCGCCAACTTCCATTCCTTGCGTTCCAGATAGTTCTGCGCGAGCAGTTGATGGGCCTCAATGTGATTCGGGATCTGGCTGAGAACGGTTATCAACTGCTGCTTAATCTCGTCCAGAGACAGTGGCTTGAGAGCGTTGGGCTGCATCGCCTGTTTCACCAGCCAGATGCGAGCCTCCGCATGGCCAGAATTTGTCTCCGGCGTCAGCCGCAGGATCTCATTCAGTCCTTCATGCTGACGCCCCTCCCGGAGCATGAACTGCGCCAGACGAAAGCGATATGCCGATACTGTCGAACGCAGACTGACCAACGCCTGCAGACAAGTTTCCTGTCGCAGCATATCATTTGACTGCACTGCTGCATCGAAAGCATTTTCATAACGATCAATGACCGGAGTGTCGGAGGCGTGCTTCAGCCAGCAGCCAAAGAGGATGCCTCCGACAGTCGCGGTGACGAAAGGCAGACCCGACAGCAGATGCCGATAGGTTCTGGAGAACCACCAGGACGCGGCCAAACCCAGTACGAAACTCACCAGGTTCCTGAGCTTAAAGAAATCAGACGCTGACGGATAGTGGCGACGCTCGGGGTCGGTTTCCGATTGGGTATCGCGAGATCGACCTGCAGGCACGACCGTCACAATTTTGTTCCAAACCACAATCAGCGGATTCAGAAACAGTCCGTGTGGGCTTCCATCGTGAACCGGATCAGTGACAAATCCCAGAAAGGCATCGGCACTCATCAGCATCGCTGCGGCGAGTGCAAGGCACATGTAGCCCAATATGTCATGAAATACGCCGCTGGACAGATCTGTCGAGTATCGATCCCATGCGACGGCGATTGTGATAACTCTCAACGTGTTCATCACGCCGGCAAAGATCACACCGCAAGCAAGCAACACCGAACCATGAATCATCGACCGTCGCTTCAGGCAGATCACCAAAGCCGCAATGAACAGGATGGTGAACAGAGACTGGACTCCGCTGCAAGCCTCCGCCACCATGAAGCGCTTTCCAGGAAGCTGCAGCACGTTACCGTTCTGGAAGTGCAACGTTCCGAGCCGGTGCAGCGTGGTGCTGGCCACGGCTGTTGTCACTCGTTGAAGCCAGCTGATCACTTGCAGGTCGTACTGCAATGGCAATCGGACAACGAGCAGCGGCAGCAATGCCAGGTAGGTGCATCGGCGATGGTAACCGGTTTCGCAGTTTGCGAAGCAAAACGCCATGAGCCCGGCAACGAGTCCCACCACGACCAGCCACGGCGAGTTCAGGACGTAACCCGCTGAAAGGCAGACGAGATCGATGCCAATCAGCACCTTTGCAGGCCAGGTCCATCGCTCAGGCTCGCTGCTTCGGCGCTTGACCAACAGCCAGGCAAACGCCCCGATCGCGAATGGAAAGAACTGATAGTGCTGCTGCTGCCAGAGGCTGCTCAGGTATTTGAGCAGAAACGGCAGATGAGCGGCAAAAAGCAGCACGAGCCATTTGCGATGTCGCAGAGCACAAAGAATCTGTACCGCTTTGCCAGTTTGCATGAGTATTGTCCTTTCAGAAAATCTGAAACTACCGGATTCTATGTGCGCGATTTATGGGAAGGTCGTTCGTTTAACCTTATATTCCGCACCCTCTTGCGGAATCAAAAAATTGGCCCAAACCGAGGAGGTCGGCGAGTTTTCGAAAACGCTAGCCGTCAGGTCGAGGGGGTAGTCTCCTGCTAAGAATCTGGGCGGGGGTCGGGAAGTTCAGACGCTTCAAGATGTTTCGTTGGCGGGTTGTCAGTCGAGTCGGACAGACTTCGCGGAGAAAGGGCGAGCGGTGGTAAACCAGAATAGTATAATTCGCAAACGATCGCAGCAGCTTCTCCGTCGTCGTCCGCTGGTCCACCAGAGGAGCGTCTTCGGGGGTGTTTTCACGATACACACGCTGCAGCAGAAAATAAGTCGTCAGGCCGATCATCAACAGAAACATCAGCGACTCGACCCGCTGCGGCGAATGCAGAAACACAGGACTCACGGCCAGGGGCCCCTTGAACTGATGGTTTGCATGCTCGGCCATGTTCTGAAGTTTGTAACGCGAGAAGATCGCATCACCGCTCATCTCAGGCTGAGGCACCGTCGTGGCCATCGCCGAGTACCCGTCATACTCTTCGTCGGCCAGCATCAGCGATTCATCAAACGACCACTCGAAGCGATGCGTCGGTTGGCGCGCACCCCGGACGGCCGGAGTCGCTGCAGTCTTCTGTTGCGAAGCCAGACACGCTTTTTTCTCGGCAGGCGTGAGTGCCTTCAGTTCCCATTGGAAGTACTTTGCCGCCTGCTTTGTGCCGAACACTCGAGCGATCCGTTTCGAGATTGCCGCCTGATCCGTTCCACGCCGACCAATCGCCACACTGGCCGCGATCTGTGTCAGTTCGGCTTTGATTTTCGCAATCTGTTTCTCTCGTTGCTTGCGGACCACTTTTTGATCGGCCGTGCTGAACACGAAAATCACGCGAGCCGCGATTTTTCGCCCCGAAGCATCATCCTGAAACTCATGCTTGAGCACCGCCAGATCGTAATGTTCCTGCGGCAGACTGCTTTCTTTTTCGCGTCGTCGGTGCTGTTCGATCGACAGAAACGTGGCCAGTTTCCAATTCAGAGTTTTACGCTTTGCATCAAACAGTTCCCGGACGTCGTTCCACGGAACAGAACAGATCACGCGGTGGCCGACGTCGTGCATGCGCAACATGTGGCCAATGGAAAATGTTCCACGATCCGAGATCATGGTGGTTCGGTTGATTTTCAAAAACTCATTGATCAGCGCCGTTTGTTCATGAATGCCCGTTCGTCCGTTCTGATTGCCGTCGATGGTGTGGCCGAACAGCGGAAGTGGCCCGAGTCGTGGATGTACGACCGTCGTCAGTCCCGCATGAATCATCAGCGATCCCGCCGGCGCGTCGTCGGTGCCTCGACCTTTGGTGATGTGGGCAGGTTCCAGCGTGGAGTTGCAGCGAATGCCGCTGTCGCCGACAACTCCGTCACGCTTGACGGCGTTGTCATACGCCCCTTCAAACAGCACATGAGTCGGGTCATAATGCAGCTCACTGAGTGGCACCTTGAACTCTTCAGCCACATGAAGTGCGACGGTTCCCATAATGGAATGCCGCTGATCGTAGAAGGCGTCGAGCGATCGTCCGAGACGGTCATCGTTCATCTTCTCGATGGGCATGCCAAAGTAGATGTCGGCCCCGCTGGCTTCGGCCCACTCGGGAATGCACGACAAGGCGACGGGCGAGTAGAATCTGGCGGAGAACAACAGGTTGAGAATGGTTCCGTGATCAAACTCCGCCTGCACGTCCGCCGGAAGGTGCTGGTTGATAATCTCTTTGAGTTTGATTCGTTCCAGCATCGGCGCAATCACGGCAAGCTTTCCAAAGTTACAGCCTTCAACATCTTGTGAATTTCCATAGCAGGTGTAAGCGCTCATGCGCTAAGCCTGGCAAGCCTGGCAGGAAGCGCAAGTCCAGTGCCTGTTTTATTTTAAGGTTGCGGAAAATAAGTTTAACGGCGAGCCGTAGGCGTAGGCGGCAGAGAATTTCGCCTACGCCTCGCCGTTAAACGATCATTCTTCCACACTCGATTTTTCCCTCGAAATAATCGGGAGCTGCACATTGAGTCCGGTAGAGTCAGCAAAACACCGTTGACATAGATCCAGTTCAAGAGGCAGACGTCCCTGGTGCAAAACAGGGACTTGTTGGCCGTCAATCGGCACGCTGCCGGATTTAGGATTTCGATTCACATCGACGACGCCATTGCCGCCTCAGAACTGAAGCTCCGCAGCAGCCAGCGAGCAGAAACACCGTCGCAGGCTCTGGAACCGCAACCGGTGCCCCGAGAGCGAAATTGGCGAAGCTGCTGCCTCGGGAGAATTCCAGATAGCTAATAGCCTGGTTGCTTCCCAGTGCCAGACTCATCGATGGATTTCCCGTGTTGATGGTCGTGCCATCGAACGTGTAGGTGTTTGCAGCAATTCCGTTCCAGTCCCACCCCGGCGCATCGGTGAACAACGGAGCTCCGCCAGCAGCACCGATACCGGCGTGACCGAGGGCGGGATCGTCAAGCCATGCCGAAGAGATGACGGTATGCGTCGAGTCAAAGGCCTTGACGGAAAACTTCTCGGTTCCAGAACCATTGTCTAGGTCACTTAGGAAGAAATATGTTCCAATAGGAAGCCCCCCACCACCGCCCAGTCCGGTAAAGTCGTAGGTGCTGAATCCGCTGGGCCGAAGATTTCCGGCAGGAATCGGGCCTGTTCCCGTAAACGTGCCATGCCATGGGGACTGAGCAGGTGCGGACCAGGTGCCAGTAAAGCTCGTGAAGGGATTTTCGGTGTAGACGGGGGCGACCACCGGATAAGAGGTTACAAAGGGCCCCAGCGGAATATGGAGGCCACTGCCCGTCAGGATGGCGGCGTGGCCCAGGCTCATCGTGCCGCCCCAAACTGTCAGTGCTACTGTGGCGATTAGAATTCTGCGGCAAACAGCCCGCATGAATGCGTGGGACAAAAACGTCATCAACATGATCATGGTCCTTACTGAAGTGGGTGAGTGAAAAAACAAACACGTCAACAGGACTCATGCGTATTCGGTATTCAAACCCGGCCAGAAAAATCGGAAAGTTTTGCGGGGACTGTACGGCGGGCGCGGAACAGTGCAGCCGATGCTGGCGGGCGAGAGTGCAGACGGGATTCCAGGCGATTGTCGCACTGCAATCCGGAACGAGACGTCGTGATGGACCTTTCACCCATTTAACCGCGTGCCCAACGGGCCACGCTCTGGGGCCACCAGCGGACGAACGCGGCCCGATGGGCACGTGGTTAAACTATTCCCCTGCAGAAATTTCACTGCCTGGAAAAATCCCATTCAACGCCGCGCGCAGGATAGTCGCTCAAACACAGCGATACGCAACGGCGAAGCCCGCCCTAGAATTACGGAACCGCAGCGGGAGCCGCCAGATGAAGACTGAAGCCGGTGACTTCGCGAGTCACTTCCAGAAATACAATCGCCTCGCAGGTACTCAGGGTCAAGCTGATATTCGGGTTGCCCACGATTGTCGTTCCATCGAAGGCATATGTCTGTCTCGATTCGTTCCAGTCCCATCCGGGCATATCGGTGGGCAGCAGCGAACCAGGGAAGCCAACACCCGTTCCCGAACCATGCTGTTCGAGCGGAGTGCGATTGAGCCAGGGCCGTGAGATGGCGTTGTGCTGCGTGTCGTAAGCCTTGAGTGTCAGATGTTCAATCGTATCCAGATCAGTGATATGGAAATACGTACCGACCGGAAGCACGCCGCTCGCCAGGCCCGAAAAATCATATTCCGCTGTATGATCGCCCGTATTTCCGCCAGGAAGGCGACCTTGACCGGTGAACGTACCCTGCCATGCTGCGGGCACATCCGCTGACCATGTGCCTGTGAAATTGGTGGCACCATGGACGTAGGAAGGAGCCACTGGCGTGATGCGATTGCCTGTCGGCGCGAATGGAAGATGTTCGCCGGTGCCCGTCAGCGGAGACTGCACGGTTTCGTCGGTGAGTGGCTTCGTTCGAATGGTCACAACCGCCGACGCGACTCCCAGGATGCCGAGCAGCAACGCACAGGCAAGTACGATTCGATTCCTGCTTCGTCGAGTCACCTGAGGCTGGGGAGCGTCGATCGCATGCTGGCCCGTTTCCGCTGGCAGCACGCTGACGCCATCTGAGACAGCGCCTTGATACCGCGAGAGTGCCTCGGCGAATTCCGCCGCCGTGGCGAAGCGATCTTCCGGGCGGCGAGCGATCGCTTTCCAGCAGATTTCTTCCAGCTGCAAATCGACACCGCTGCGAATTTCACTGGGACGCCGTGGAGCTTCATGAGTCAGCATGTAAAGCACGCGAGTCACGTTGCCGCTTCGAATCGGGCAGCCAGCAAGCAGCTCGTACAGGATGACGCCAAGGCTGTAGATATCAGAGGCCGCGCCGACTGTGTCGGGTTCGCATGCAGCCTGTTCGGGCGACATGTAAGCTGGTGTGCCGATGATGGCTCCTGAAAGCGTGACCCGCGAATCGGTCTCATGAGCCATCCATGCGAGCCCGAAGTCCATCAGGATCGGTTCGCCGCTGTGGTCGATGATGACATTAGCCGGCTTTAAATCTCGATGCACAACTCCCGCGGAGTGAGCGGCGTCCAGGGCCAATGCCAGCTTGCGAATCCATTCGGCGGCTTGACTGGCGGTACACGATGACGCAACCGCTACCCGAAAAGGGGTCTGCCCCTCCAAAGGGTCAGACCCCTTTTCGGGTAATCTCTCAGGATTTCGGCGGTCGAGAACCTGCGACAGCGGTACGCCGTCAATGTAGGCCATTGTGAGGTAGTGACGTCCGTCATGCTCATCCACATCCATAATCGGGCAGAGATTGCGGTGTTGAACCACCGCCATGACTCTGGCTTCGCGGCGAAACCGTTCGATGAGTTTCAGCTTTCCGTCCAGATCGAATCGCGGGATCTTCAAAGCGACATGCCGCCCCAACTGCGTGTCCTGGGCGAGATACACGATTCCCATGCCGCCCGTTCCAAGCACACGTTCGATGCGATATCTTGCGAACAGCGTTCCGGTTGCCAGCGGTGTTTCATCGACTTCAGCCTGCGAAGTGGAATCATTCGGTTCATGAATTCCCGCCGAAATTTCGCCCGCCGAGGCAAGCAACATCGAAGGTGCTGTGTCGCCCACTGCGGCGACCACGGTCGGTGGATCACCGACCGGCACAGGCGTTTTAGCAGCTTCAGGAGGCAATTCGGCAGCCACATCGTCGATTTCCAGAGCAGTTTTGCTAAGGTTGCGTTCGTTCATAAGTCATCGCAATTGGCTGGTGTGCAAGGATTTGACTTGGCTCATCAGACTCATGCGCATTCTACGAACATATCCGGCCAACAAAATCCAGAATTCTTTCCGGCGGAACGTAAGACTGAAAGTGATTGGAATTGATGGATTTCTTTGGCGAGCGGGGGATGTCAATCCCCTGATTGACTACGTGGATACCTCAAAAATCAGGGGACTCACGTCCCCCGCTCGCCGCCTCAGTCCTTGTCAAAACCGTCTCCTTCCTGATCGGCAGCCGGAGCCATCAAGCCGAAACTGAAGCTGTTATCGCTGCGAGTCGCTTCCAGAAAGCCAATTTCTCTGCAGCTACTCAGAGCAATGGTTATGGCAGCAGGTGTGACGGCCAGGCCATCGAACGTATATATTCCTGTAGACTCGTTCCAATCCCATCCCGGCATGTCTTCGAGGACCGGCAGACCTGGATAACCACCGCCGGTGCCGGATCCCCATTGACACAGCGGCTTGCGATTGAGCCACGGCGAAGTGATGACCTTGTGCGCGGCGTCAAAGGCTTTGAGAGCGAGACGGTCGTTCTGATTCAAGTGGTAAATGGTGAAGTACGTTCCCGCCGGAAGGACTCCGCTGGCGAGTCCGCTAAAATCATGACGGCAGGGATCAGGTGAATGATAGTAGCCAGCTGGCCTGAGACCTTCCGCGGTGAATGTCCCCTGCCATGCCGGCATCGCAGTCGCAGACCATGTGCCGGTAAAGCCGGTCGCGTTTTTCGCGTACTTAGATTCCACCGCCGCCAGTGTATTGTCGATTGGGGCGAGAGGCAAATGCGTGCCCGAGCCAGTCAACGGTGATTGAGCGTTTCGCTGGACCACCAACGCTGCTGCGAATCCGAGGATCCCGAATACCATTAGCGCAACAATCGCGATTCGCTTCCTGTGACTCCAAATCACACTGGGCTTCGAATCGTCAACTGTGCTTAGGCGACCGGCAACAAAAAACATACCAATTAGCCGGAATGCGTTAGCGTCCGGTTGCCGTGACGAACCGGACGCTAATGCGTTCCGGCTGATGGGCTTTGGTAGATTTCCTTCTGCCGTTCGCCTTATGCCCTCAACGGAAGGCAGCACCGCGTCGGGAACAACGCTGGAAACTGCAGTCCGGGAGAGTGCCTCTGCAAATTCTGCCGCTGTGGCGAATCGATCTTCGGGACGGCGAGCGATCGCTTTCCAGCAGATTTCTTCAAGCCGCAGATCGACACCGCCTCGAATCTCGCTGGGACGAAGCGGAGTTTCATGCATCAGTTTGTACAGCACGCGAGTTACGCTGCCTGTGCGAATCGGACAGCCAGCGAGCAATTCGTACATAATGACGCCAAGACTGTAGATATCAGAGGCCGCACCGACTCTTTCGGCTTCGCATTCCGCCTGTTCCGGTGACATGTAAGCCGGTGTGCCGATGATGGCTCCTGCGAGTGTCACTCGCGAATCGGTCTCGTGAGCCATCCAGGCAAGCCCGAAGTCCATCAGGATTGGTTCGCCGTTTTGATCGATGATGACATTGGCTGGCTTCAGGTCGCGATGCACAACCCCCGCGCGGTGAGCCGCATCCAGCGCCATTGCCAGCTTGCGAATCCATTCAGCAATCTGTGAAGATGAAAAGGATGAACCGTTCCTGATCAGCTGCGACAGCGGCTTTCCGTCGATGTAAGCCATTGTCAGGTAGTGCCGACCGTCATGTTCATCCACATTGATGATCGGGCAGAGGTTGCGATGCTGCACCGAAGCCATGACTCGGGCTTCGCGGCGAAATCGCTCGATCAAACGCAGCTTCCCGTCCGAATCGAATCGCGGAATTTTCAAGGCCACCTGGCGATCCAGCCGAGTGTCCCGAGCCAGATACACGACTCCCATGCCGCCAGATCCCAGCACACATTCGATGCGATATCGGCCGAACAGCGTTCCCGGTGCCAGCGACGTCCTGTCGATTTCGGTGGGTGCAGCCACAACGTTTTCATCGTCAAACTGCGTCTCCAGCAACTGTGGCGGCAGTTCAAACTGCGATGGTGCCGTGTCGTTTATTTCGCCGACGACTGTTGGGGAATCTCCAGACTGCACATCAGCGTAAGCCTGCGGGAGCAATCCGTCTGCAAGGTCCGAGCACAATTCTACTGCCGGGTGGTCCAGAAAATCGGCCGCTTCAGTGACGCGATTCAGCAGCCTTTCGATTCGTTCACGCAACGCCGGATCAGCGGCGCACGACTTGTCGAGGTACTCCTGACGCGCCGCCGGGTCTTCGATTTCAAGAGCTGCAATGAAGAGGTCTCGTTCCTGCATAAATAATCGCACAGTGTTCGCGGACGAAGATTGCACATGTCCTGGAAGGCTCATGCGTATTCCGCCAGCGCATCCGGCCAGAAAAAATCAGAATTCCCGTTGGCCCCCCGGATCTCTACGCCTCCGGCGAAAGTTCTTCCAGCAAAAACGAACGAGCGTAAGCCCAAAGCCGCCGCGCCGAGCGTTCGGGCATTTCCATCATCTCAGCAGCGTCCGCCAAAGGCAGGCCCGTATAGAAACGCAGTTTGACGAGTTCCGCTGCTTGAGCGTCTTTCGCGGCGAGCCGAGTCAATGCCTCATCAATTTCAAGCAAACTGACACCGGACGCAGCTTCCGGAAGGTCGATCAGCGAGACCTCCACTCGATCCCATTCCCCGCCGCGTTTCAGAGCCGCCTTGCGTCGGGCATTTTCGATCAAAATCCGCCGCATGGCTTCTGCCGCCGCTGCGAAGAAATACTTGCGACCGTGCAGTGCCTGATTCGTCGGCACATCAACAAGGCGAAGATAGGCCTCGTGCACGAGTGCCGTGGCCTGCAGCGTCTGCCCTGCCGATTCCTGAGCCAGTTTCGCGCGTGCCATTTCTCGAAGCTGATCGTACACGAGCGGGAAAAGCTCGTCTGCAGCAACGGTTTCTCCCCGATGAATTGCGATTAACAGCATGGAGACATTCGCAGTCATCGTCACCATCCAGCGTTTCCCGCGTGTGAGTCGAAAGGCTACACAGAGGAATTCGGGAGATAATCCCCCAACGCTCGAATCTGTGAACTCTTCAGCGTAACGATCCCCGACATGACTTCAAAGCGATTTCGAGTCTTCTGAATTGCGGATTCAAAGAAACGGCAGACCAATGTCAGCGATCTGCACAAATTCTAGAGTGAATCCTGCCGGAAAGGACTTTCTTCTGTGGGTCCTTTCTGCCGGAAATGACTTCGCGACTCGTCGCGACCTGCGACCAAACGCAAGTAGCGTGGCCGAACACCAAGTCGCCGTTGCGCGGACGTTCGCCCTTGGGTTCGAACTTCGCTCGAAAGTCCTCCTCGGCAAGGA
>JANOZG010000687.1:0-8732 GCA_031429275.1 Planctomycetota bacterium | reverse complement strand
CTGAAAATGAAGCCCAATGTGCCATGGCTCAAGGCCCAGAGAAATGAAAGCCAGCCCGTCAAACCGACACCCAGAACAATACTCAGCCCCCAGATTTCCGCAGGGGGCGACGCATTGTCAGAAGCTGGTAATACGATTCGTACGGCAGCTCGGCCCAGCATTACGCTGCCAGCGAGGGCAAAGCAGACTGCCAGAATTGTCATCATCGCAACGCCTCCGCCCACGGTCTGAGGACAACTGTGTACGGCGGAACGTATTTCGGATCTTGCTGTTGCTTACGAACGAAATCCAGAAACCGTGAATCTTCCATTGAGCGTTCTGGCTGCACGTATTCAGATCCTTCGAAGTATTCCAGAACAAAGTCCGGGCGCTGTTTGGCAAGAACACCATCTGGAAGTTCTGATAGACGATACGCCGCCAGTTGCCGTTCCTGATTTTTGCGAGGAATCAGGTGTTCTGCCGACGGATGCATACGATGTACGATCTTTCGCGGTAGCAAATAGTACGACAGAAAGAAGAGCTTCTGATCGCTCACCACAAAAATGCGACTATCCTCCGGCGTCGATGCCCGCAGATAACGAATGACGGCGCGATTAGATTCACTGATGTTGGGAAGTGTGGCGTCACCGTCATTAAGTTCATAGTAGGCCCAGTCTTTCGCCCGCTGATTGATTCCGTGAACTTGATGAACACAGGCCAGCGCGACCATTGCAATGATGGCAATACATCGAATCATGATGACGACACGACGTGATAATGGCTGCGGGTCAGCACGTCGCACCAGATTTAACATCATCAAAACATCATCCATCAAACCCACAAGGAAGCGAGCCGTTTCGATGCGATGAAAAAGTGTGTAGCCGGTAGCGATGGTCCCCAGCACTGTCGCAACTCGAAAGAACCACCAAAGCGCTTCTGCTCGCCCAATGGCTTCGAACTGCGCGAACGCATCTTGCGGAGCGGCATCATATGCCCGCACTTTGACGACATCTACAGGAATCAGCCATACAGCCATTGTCAGGCAGATGCTGAGAAAGCAGCAGAAAGTCAGGCCGAAAGCAATCACGGCGAATCGTGGTCGAGAAAGTTGGACCGGCATAATTAAATGCTCCCGCGAATGACTGGCCTTCGAATTGATGTGATTCCGGTTCTGCTACTGCACCGCCAAGATCGATACAAAATTGAAGCACTGAAACCATGGTATTACGGTTTTGAATCCAGCATTTTTCAGACGGTCAATGTGCGTGTCCAGCGTTTCCGGTATCAGGCGGTTTTCGATGGCCGTACGTTTTTGAGCAACTTCAAGATCGCTATATCCATGAGCGCGTTTGAAATCATGATGCAGTTCAGTCATCAGATGCTGCTGAGTGGGTTCGTTGAAACAGATCTTTTCAGACAGCAGCAATGCACCGCCGGGCAGTAGGCCGCGAAAGATGCTGGTGATGATATCGGTGCGTTCAGCTGGTGGCACGAACTGAAGCGTCAGATTTAAGATGACAAACGAAGCATCGCTGACTTGGACATTGCGGAGATCGGCTTCATGCAGCGTAACGCGACATCCGTCATTTGGAGATTCTTCGAGTATCGACTGCAGTCGCTTGATCATCGCTGGCGAATTGTCGACAGCATGGATAGTGCAGTCTTGAGGTGCTTGACGGCGAACGAGACGAGTGGCTGCTCCAAGTGAACAGCCCAGATCCCAGACTGAAGTTCCAGGCCGGACGAATCGTGAAGAGAGTTGTTCAATCATCGAAAGTATCGAAGCATATCCCGGTACGGACCTTGCAATCATATCGGGGAAGACGCGAACTACCTGATCATCAAATTCAAAGCTGCCAACCTGGTTCAGTGGCAGAGCATAAATGTCATCGCGCGCCATGGATTGATCGTTTATCATGCGAGTTCGGTGTGCTGACGTTTTTCAAGAACGTAGGAATAGATGCCTTCCATCGCAAGGCAAACCAGTCCGGCCAGCAGCAGCCACTGCCAGAATTTTTGACGCGACTCCAGCTCCGATGCATCCATTTGAGCTTCAAGTGCGGGATTGGTTTCGGGCTGGGTTGTGTTACGGACGACGGCGATATCGGGCGACATTCCCAGCGCCTGCAGTTGACCGGCGGGCAACGGTTCCGTGCGACTTTCCGATGCGGCAACTGTGACGAGTAAACTGACGGACTGTTGGCCTTCAGTATTCTGGCTGTTGAGTGTCCAGCGACCGGGTTCATCAAGAACAACAGTCTGTGCCACGGACGTGGCCTCAGGCCTGGATTCACTTTCATCGATTTTCGGAGCCTGCACCTCGAGTGCGGGATCGGTAACGTAAGTTTTGCCGCCCGGTCGAAGTAGAGTCCATGTTTCATTACCAGTCAGTTCGGCAGGATTGATTCTGGCACCGACTTCCAGCAACTGGTGCCCTCGTCGCCGGGGATTCGCCATCTGCACAAAGCGTTGAATCATGGGAGGGAAACGAGTTGATAACGCCCATTGACTATCATTCGGATGCCAGCCAGTCGCCAGGATAAAGACTCGACCACCCGATGGATGTTTGTATTCCAGAACCGCCGGACTTCCTGAATCGAATCTGGCGAGAACCTGAATTGCGTCGGAACTCTTCTCTTCGAATGTCAGGCGGCGATAGTGTTTGAAGCGGATCGAAGAAAAATCAGAAAATCGAGCATCTGCGAATGTGGCAAACAGTGGCGTGGAAAAATCGACCTGACCCAGCATGGCGTAATCCTTCACGTCTGCTTCTGCAAGCTTCAGTTCTGGAGGCAGCAGGCTCTTTAATGAATCAGCCATCTCGATCGACTTCAATGCGAGCACAACGAGGCCGTCACGTTTGAGAACATTCTGCAGCGAGGTTGCCAGATTCTCCGGAACGGATTCTGTCACAAATACCAATTTGATATCTGATGCCGCTGGCAACGCGACACCATCCATACTCAACAGATCCAAAACATTAATGGGGTCCGTCTCATTTCCATCGAGCGCGCGTTGCAGGTAGTATCGCATGGAGTCGGCGTTGTTGGCATCTGTAGACCCAGCGTGAGCAACCTGGATAATTCCTCGCTCGTCAATTGGCAAATCGACAATGTTGTCAAAGGGGTTGGGGTCACCATTCAATTGAACTCCGAAAATCTGAGGCTGTCCTTCGACAGTGTCTGGCATTGAAAATGTTCGCCTTTGTCCGCTGCCTACTTCTGCTGTGATGGGCGTACCGACTGGCTGACCGGTTGCGTCGAACGTTTCAAGCACATATTTCGTGATCGCGGCATCCCCGGAATTTGTAACGCGGACTCGAATTCTTCCTGAACGGCTGTCTTCAATAAGACTCAAACCAGCGTTGCCGGTTTGCTCGGGCTTGACGATATGCAGATCGAGCTTGACTGATTCTGGCCACTTACCGGACCGCAGTTCGTCCAACTGGCTGCCCTGCTGAAAATCTGTAATCAGTACGACGCGTCGTTCATCTACGGAGTCCGATTTTGATGTTTCACGGGAGACTTCTTCAGCGGTCTCCAGGAGTGCATTTGCTGTTTTCGTAGAAAGCCAATCGGGTTCATAAGCCTGCACGGCACGATCGATCAAGGCTTGTCGATTTCCAGGTTCGGTGGTTCTCCATTCATCAGCAGAAATCAGCTTTCGCATCGATTCGGAAAACACCGCAACGCTGAGTGAATCATCGGCATCAAGGTCCTTTGCAACGCTCTGGATCTCTGCGGCAACAGCTTCCCGAAGTCCATCGCGCCGCATACTCGCACTGCCATCGACAAGCATGGCGATGTGAACTGAGTTACCAGTCTCTGCTGACTTATCAACCGCGATGCGCTGGAAGGGGCGCGCGAATGCCAGGGCGATCAGTACGATGGCCAGCATTCGGAGCAGCATTAATGGCCAGTGTTCGATTCTGGATCGCTTTGTTGTCTTTGGAAGCGTTGGTGTCAGGAAACGAACGACGCTGAACGGCATCTGCACTGCCGGAGTTCGGCGAAGCATGTGCAATAGGAATGGCACACCAACCAGCAATCCCCCTGCGACAGCAAAAAGGGGAGCGAGAAGTTCAAACATGCTGATGTTCCGAGGGGAATGACCAATGACGAAATCTCAATGACCAACGTTTTGCTGTGCATCGGTCAAAAACTCTCAATCCTAATCGTAATCTTGATCCTAATCGACTGGCAGGGGTGGTGCCTCGCGCTCAGCAGAATACCAACGCTGTGCACGAACCGACTAAGATTAAGAGTAGGAATAAGATTATGACATTACGCCAGACGCAGTGATCTCAGGAATTCCAGCGTCCGCTGAAAGTCCTCAGGGAATGGTGCTTCAAATTGCATCTCTTTTCCACTCACCGGATGCCGAATTGTTAAACGAAATGCATGAAGTGCCTGGCGAGCGATGAGTACATCGTTGTCTGAACAGGCAGATTCTTGCGGCATATCTGGAGTTTTGGAGTCCAGCATGACTGGCGGGCGGCGTTTTGAACCTGCTGTGGATCTGAATACTTCGGTCCTGGTTAAAGTGGACTGACCAAGATACATTCGATCCGCGACGATCGGCGTCGCAATATGAAGCATATGGATTCGCAACTGATGGGTTCGTCCGGTTTGCGGATGCAACTCCATCAACGCGTAGCTGCCGAAATCTTCGCCCGTGCGATAAAATGTGACAGCTTCCCGTGCGTTGCCGCCCTCCGGGCACACCATCATTTTTTCCCTTACGCGTTGGTGAGGGCAAACGAAGGTTCGGATATAGTCAGAGGCGAGTTCCGGCACGCCGCGAACAATAGCACGGTACTCTTTTTTGACTTCGCGGCGTTCGAACTGACTACTGATTTTCTGGTGAACCTGATTGTCTTTAGCAATCAGAATCACGCCCGTCGTGTCTCGGTCCAGACGATGCACGATGCCTGGTCGATGACGACCAGCCACATCACTCAGCGTATCGAAATGAAACTGCAACGCGCTGGCGAGTGTCCCATTAGAGTTGCCTCGACCGGGATGCACCACCATATTCGCTTGTTTGTTTACGACGATGATGGCGTCATCTTCGTAAAGTACATGCAGTGGCAGATTCTCCGCGACGATGTGCGATTCTTCTGCATCCGGCAATTGAATCCAGATTCGATCGTTGACCCGAAGGCGGCGAGAGGGTTTAGGTGGAAGTCCATTTAACTGGACTCCACCTGCCTCGATCGCTCGCTGCAACTGAGCTCGGCTATGATTCGGAAACAATCGCGTCAAATAATGATCAAGCCGCCAGCCATGTGCGCGAGCTTCAACCGTGATATCTATGGGCTCATCGGAATCCACAAGATCCTCAGCCGACAGCGAAGACAAGTCATTGCTGTCGTGAACGATTGGATCTTCCTCATCCGATGTCATTCGCCGGATTTCTGAGGTGCCGGGGCATCCGGAGTCGCTGCTTCCGTAGGAGCTGCGTCTGCGGGAGCTGCGTCGCCTTCAGGAGCTGCGTCGGTTTTCGGAGCTGCGTCGGTTTTCGGAGCTTCGGATGACGGCGTCGCTGGAGTCTCTGGGGTTTCCGGAGCATCGGCGGGTTTGGCTTCGGACGTTTGTTCTGCTTCAGATGCAGCATCTTTCTTTGGCTCATCGGCCTTAGGTTCTTCAGACGGAGTTGAATCCGCTGGAGTCGAACCTGACGCTGCAGGGCTTAGGTTTGGCAAACCGAGGTTCTGCAATGATGGAAACGCTGGCGTCGCAGGAACCTGCCCTGGCATACCGTCCTGAGGCATTAACAAATCATCTTCTGGCTTTGGATTTTGAGTGCTGAACCAGGCATAGAATTTTCGGCTGTCATCAGATGCCAGTCTCTTGATACGGGCTTCAGCAAGTGCCCTAAAATTCTTTGAATCAGGGAAAGCTTTGAGAACTCGCTGCCATGCCTCAGTAGCGGCGTTCATAGAGGCGTCAGATCCATCGCAGCGACATTCGGCAACGCGTGCCAATCCAACGAGGACACGTTCTCGGACTGAGTCGTTTACGTCCTTGCGATCTTCGAGTTGCTTGTAAGCTTTCTCGGCATTTTCGATGCCAGTTTTCGAAGCTTCGCGATCGGTGAACAGCTTACCAACGCCGTCTTCAAGTTCGCTGTCGGCTTGTCGCAGCCGAGCCAGAATTCCTATTTGTGTTGTTGGAGATTCATCAGCGATTGCCTGAAAGTCTTCTGCAGACTTCGCCAGCATCAGATCGCGTGACAATTCTGCGTTCGCCGGAGGCTTGCGTTGCACATAGACAACAACGGCTGCGATTGCCAAAACAGCTGCGATGCCGTAGATAATTGTGGTACCGTATCTATCGAGAAACGGCTTGGATTCTTTCAACAGTTTTGCGAGTGCAACTTCGTCTTCGTGGTGGACGTAATGGCGATCCGACATCGTCGGCGATCTTTCATGGAGTGACATCTGGCGTGAGTATCGGAAGATGTCCAGGTCAGTTTGTTCGAAATTCAAGCTGAAGAGTATATTGTTTTGGGCAAAATCAGGTCAAGCTGGCTGTGTTTTTCGTACTAACGCTGGCAATTCTCTCAGAATTTCCGGGGCGCCGGCGATTCGCCAAATGATGCGGCCCGCACATCGGTGCGCTTTTGCATGGCTTTGCGTCGCGATTGGACGACAAGTTCCTCAAGATTTATGTCGCCCGGATTTTGTTCATGGCACCACTCAAACATCTCGCTGGCCTCCCCGAAACGACCCTGTTTTTGGAGCAAGAGCCCCATGGCATAGCGTGGCCAGTAGGAGGTCTCATCACTTTTGATGGCGAGATTCAGCATGGTTTCAGACTGCTGGTCTAATTCAAATTGATATGCAGCCTCATAACCAGCCATCAGCAGATTGACGTAGGCTTCAGGATTTTTATGTGGAGCGGAGGCTGTTGAATCCGTCCTTTTCTGGGAGTCTTCTGCCGGGTTCAGGGCCTTTTGAACTGTTTCGGCAATGACATACAAGAGTTTCTCGATTTCCTGTTTTCTTCCGGTCTCTACGAAAGCGGTCAAAACTTCATCCAACTCATCTTCGGTCGGCTTGAAAGTTGTTAGCACGAAATCTATCGGCAACTGGCGCGATAGATTCCGGCAAACCTCTGTGCGAAATTCGGGACTTGAATGAAACACGTGTTGCCACTGTTCGAGCGCGGCTTCTGCTTTGCCTTCGGTGAGCATGCAGTCGCCAACAAAATAGCGGACATACGGATCGTTTCCACCTGCCAGTAACGCCTGATTGATCAGTGACTCGCGGTTCTTGTCCAGAGCATCGGTAAGAAAGTTCGTGTGCAGCAGAATCAAATACGCTTCGCCTTTCACCGGACACAACGCCAGGACGCGGCGTGCGGTTTGGTCGGAAAGCATTAGAAGCTTCATGTTTTGGCCAAATGCCTTCCTGAGCCAGCTATGCATTTCACGCGTGGAACTGAAATTTGAAATTGCCGCATCGCGAATCTGAATTTCACTGAGCGGATTGTCACTGATTGTTTGTCGCAACTGAAACATTTTAAGACTCAATGCAGACAGCTCTTGAAGTGTGTCAAGATGCTGCGGGTCCGTTTTTGCACCCTTCATGAGCAGATTGATGCGAGTTGCGAGTTCGCGGAGACTGGTTTCATCGGTGCTTGTTTGATCGTAGTTCGCAACATCTGCAGTGTTTTGCTCCGGTACGATGGACTTCGGAGTTTCCGTAGACGCAGTTGCTTGTGTCGTTTCATCATTTTGATCTTCAGTTTCATCGACCAGGTCCGACATTTCTGAGGCATTGGCAGCCTTTGTGATCAGATCATTTGTGGCGTTCTTGTATGCGTTCCAGCAACGTTCGCCCGCGATACGTTGTTCCAGATCCGGCTGAACTCGACAAAGCACAAGTAAACAGGCGAGACCTGCGGCAAGCCAACCCACACGTGGAAACGGAATTCCGAGTTCAGGTCGAAATCCAGTGCAAAGCCGAAGTCCTGCAACTCCAAGCACGATCGTCACGACAACGATAGCCGGCACGTACCAGATAAAATCGACACTTGCATGGAAAATGCCTGCAGCCAGACTTGCTGCTACCGATGCCAATGCCGCAATTCTATCCGGGTCAGTGCGTTTCAGCAGATGCCACAAGATGCGGCTTGTCACGAGGAGCAACCCAAGTGTCACCAGCGCAAGACCTGCCAATCCCGTTTCAGTTGTCAGATGGACAAAGGAACTCTCTGCATGGGAGAAAATTGTTCCTCGAAATTTCACCAAGTCCTGCATGTAGACCGGATAAACGTGTCGATGGCTTCCAACACCGCAGCCAACGAGTGGAAATGATTTCACAGCCAGCGAGTCTGCCTTCCAGATCGCGCGACGGGCATGGCCCGGATCAAGATTGTCGGCATCGGCTGAAGCGATCTGGTCGATGCGATCCTCGATTTTACCGCTGCCCACGATCATGATCCCGGCGATGGCAATTCCGCCGACTCCAATAATAACAACCGCAATCGGTGCGCTCATGCGACCGCTCTTCCAGAGACTTGCAAGGCATACGGCACTTGCAAGCCCTGCTGACACCATGCCGCCGCGTGACAAAGAAAGCATAATCGAAACGACCACGCCTCCGGCTGCGCAGATCATCATCAGCATTTTTGCATCGACCAGGTTGTCAAATCGAGAGTGATTCGAAGTTGCAGGACCCAGACCTTTGACCTGACGGATGGCGTCGGGCTTCTTTGTCCGCGATGCCAGCATCCACCAGATCAATG